>JAHFBW010000011.1 GCA_023249845.1 Candidatus Eiseniibacteriota bacterium | reverse complement strand
AACTCGTGCGTCACGTCCAGACGCGTGCCCACGTCCTCCGCGGCGAGCGTGAATGTGACTTTGCCGGCGTCGCCATTGGGATAGCCCACATGTCCACCCCGGAACGCGACGCGGCTCGGAGGTGCCCACTCCGTCCAGCGTGCCTCGAACGGGAGCCCCGAACCCTTCGCACCCGTCCATCGCATGACCAGTTTCCCGCCCGGCCGCGGCTCGCTCTCGCACGTGCCACAGAACCAGCGCTCGAGGTGGCGGGCGTCGGTGATCGCCGCGAACACCCGTTCGGCCGGAGCCTGAAGCGTGATCGCGAACTCGAGTTCCGCGTCGCTCACGCGCGCGGCTCCACGTGCGATCTCGCGTGCGCGCGCGGCTCGCCCGTGCGCGAGCCGCGCGTCGCGGCACGCCGGAACAGCTCCTCGCGCAGGCGGTCCAGCCCCGAACCCTTCAACGCGGATGCCACGAGGCAGTCCGGGAACTCCACGCGCAGCGCCGCCTCGTCGTCGGGTGAGAGTCGGTCGGCCTTGTTGAACACCATCATGCGGGGCGGTCGCGGCTCGATGAGGATGTCGTCCAATACCTGGTCCACGGCGGTCAGGTGGCGACGGAAGTCGGGGTCCGAGGCGTCGGTGACATGCAGCAGCACGTCGGCTTCGATCGCCTCGACGAGCGTGCTGTGGAACGATGCCACCAGATGGTGCGGCAGCTTGCGGATGAAGCCCACCGTGTCGGTGAGCAGCACCACGTCGCGTTCCGGGCTCACGAGCTGGCGCGTGGTGGAGTCGAGCGTCGCGAACAGCCGGTCCTCCACGAACACGCCCGCGCGCGTGAGCGCGTTGAACAGCGTGCTCTTCCCTGCGTTCGTGTAGCCCACGATCACGGCGCGGAACTCGCGGCGGCGCCGCGCGCGCTGCGTCTCGCGCTCGCGCTCGACGCCTTCCAGCTCGCGCTTCAGCCGGGCGATCTTCTCGCGCACGAGTCGTCGGTCGGTCTCCAGCTGGGTCTCGCCCGGGCCGCGCGTGCCGATGCCGCCGGCCTGCCGCTCGAGGTGCTTCCACATGCCGGTCAGGCGCGGCAGCGTGTACTCGAGCTGGGCCAGCTCTACTTGAAGTCGGCTCTCTCGCGTGCGCGCGCGGCGCGCGAAGATGTCGAGGATCAGCTCGCTCCGGTCGATGACCTTCCGCTGCAGCGTCTTCTCGAGGTTTTTGACCTGCGCCGGTGAGAGGTCGTCGTCGAAGATGACCAGCTCGGCGTCTCTCGACTCGGCGAGCAGCTTCAGTTCCGCCACCTTCCCCTTGCCGAGGAACGTCGCGGGATGGATCGCCCCGCGCCGCTGCACGAGCACGTCGGCCACCCTCGCGCCCGCGGTGTCGGCGAGCAGCGACAGCTCCTCGAGCGATCGCTCGAGATGCTCGCGCTCGGCTTCACGCTTCGTGCGCGCGCCGCGCGCATGGCCCACGAGCACGGCGCGTTCCTGTCGTGGCGGCCTCGGAACGATGTAGGGCTTGGCCTTCATGTACCGATCGGGACCTCCAGGTCGTAGGGCGCGGGCGTCAGGTTCTCGACGCTGCCATCGGCGCGCACCGCCACCAGGTCCTCGATGCGCACGCCGAGGCCGCGCGACGGGTAGTAGAGGCCAGGCTCCACGGACACGACGTGGCCGGGTGCCAGGAGTGTCGTGTTCGTGGGCGGGCCACCGAGGCGTGGCCCTTCGTGGACGGCGAGGCCGACGCCATGGCCGAGCCCATGAACGTAGCCCTCCTCGACACCCTGGTTCGCACGCACGGTGACGTGGCCCATACGCTCGAACACGTCGCACACCAGTTCCTGGTAGTCGCGGCACGGCTCCCCGGGCTTCAACTTGCCCATGGCGGCGTCGAACGCCTCGCGGCACTCGCCATACACCTTGCGCAGCGGGTCCGGCGCGGGCCCCAGGCAGAACGTGCGCGTCATGTCGGTGTGGTAGCCGCCGCCCGCCTCGGCGGGGAAGATGTCCACCAAGATCGGCGTGCCGGCGCGGATCGCGTCGTCGTCGTTACCGCGATTGTGCGGCACGCCGGCGTCCCGCCCCTGCGCCACGATGCTCTCGCCGTCCTCGGCGAGGCCGAACTCCGCGAACGTGCGATGCAGCAGCCGGCGCAGGTGGCCGAGCGTTGCGCGCTCGCCCGTGCGCGTCAAGAATCCATCGCCGCTCGGGCGCAACGCTGCGAGTTCGTCCCGCACGCGCTTCATCGCCTCGACCGCGCCGCGCGAGCAGTGACGGATCTTCGCCAGTTCGTCCTCGCCTTTCGTCATGCTCGCCTCGGACAGCACGTCCGGCTGGGTCGCGTCCACCTGGAGTGCCGGTGCTAGCCGCCGCAGGTGATCGAGCATGAGATAGCCGAATCCCAGCGGCACATCCCCCGCGAACGCGAGCCTTCCCGTGAGTCCCAGCTCGCCCGCGACCTCGGCCACCAACTCACCCAGCGCGTGCGCCTGCGAGTCTGCCGATTTCACCTTCTGGAGGTAGCCGCGCTGCGCGTACGACGACGTCTCGCAGCCGACGAGTGCCGCCTGGTCGCGCTCCATGGGATCGTGCACGAGGTGCGCGCGGCCGTCGGCGGCGCGCACGTAGAAGCCGTGATGGATCTTCTGCCCGGTCGCGTAGTAGAACGCGGGGCTGTAGCGGTCGAGTGCGAGCACGACGAGGCCGGCGAGGCCGCGCTGTCGCATGAGCTGGTCGAGGTCGGAGCGCACGGTGGATCCTCCGGGGGACTTCGAGCTGGGGCGGCCCGCCGCGCGTGAATCGCGAGCGGAGTGCGTCGCAGACGCACTCAGAGCGGGCCAGCAGAGACTAGGGCAGCGGACCTCTGCGGAAAAGGCGGGATCGGGGAGGCTAGCTCACCCGTTCGGCCCGCGTCCGCCGCCGGCGGCCGAGCATGCCCATCGTGACGAAGCCGAACACGAACCCGGCGATGTGCGCCCACCACGCCACGCCGCCGCTCGTGGCGCCGAGCGACAGCGCCGCCGAGATGAATTGCAGGACGAACCAGATGCCGAGCAATACGAGCGCGGGGATCGCGACCACCTGGAAGAAGAAGAAGATGGGGATGAGCGTGAGGACGCGCGCGCGCGGGAACGCCTGCGCATAGGCGCCGAGCACGCCGGCGATGGCGCCGCTGGCGCCCACCGTGGGGATCGAGGACCCGGGCATGAGCGCGGCGTGCACTCCCGTCGCCACGGCGCCTGCGGCCAGGTAGAACGCGAGGAAGCCGGGCGAGCCCATCGTGTCCTCGACGTTGTCGCCAAAGATCCACAGGTACCACATGTTTCCGATCAGGTGCAGCCATCCGCCGTGCAGGAACATGGACGTGAACACCGTCATGAGTTCCACCGGCAGCGACGTCTCGCCGTTGAACGAGGCGAACAGCCGGCCGGGAACAATGCCCCACTCTCGCAGGAACTCGGGGCGTCCTTCGCCCACGGACAGCTCCACCATGAACACGAGCACGTTCAAGACGATGATCAGCCGCGTGACGACGGGAATCCTTTGCGCAGGATTGTCATCGCGAAGGGGAATCATTCGAACGGTCCCTGCATTGCGAGGGGAGGGGAACTCGGCGCAGGCGTTGACGAACGGGCGCGGGGTTCCCTATTGTGCCCGTCCCGCCGTGAATCCGCGAGCAACCCGACGCGTGTCGCCGCATCAAAAAAGTTCGATTCCTGAACGAACGCCGAGGCGCTCACGGCGAACCCTCTTCTGGGGCAACAACCCCCGTGCCCCGCGGCCGAGACCCGATTTTCCTGGAGAATCCCATGTCGAATGCCATTTCCGTGACGGACGCCAACTTCGAGTCCGAGGTGCTCAAGGCCGGTACGCCGGTGCTCGTGGACTTCTGGGCGCCGTGGTGCGGGCCTTGCCGCGCCGTCGCCCCCGCGGTGGACGCCATCGCGAACGAGTTCACGGGCCGCGTCAAGGTCGTGAAGCTCAACACGGACGAGGAGCAGCAGGTGGCGATCAAGTACGGCGTGGGCTCCATCCCGACGTTGATGGTGTTCAAGAACGGCGAGATGGTCGAGCGCGTGCTCGGCATCCGGCCGAAGGCCGAGCTGGCCGCGATGGTGTCGCGGCACGTCTGAGCCGATTCTTCGTTCTCGAAGCACGATTGAGCCCTGCGGCATGGATGCTGCGGGGCTCTCGTCTTGCCAGGCAGGTCCGCGGCGCTCAGGTGGACGAGCGCAACACGGTGAGCGCTCGCGGAAGCTGCTCGACCACGTCGCTCGCGACCACGCCGAGCGCGCCGTGCGCCGCCTCCGCGAGCTCACCCGCGAGGCCGTGAACGTAGGCCGCGACTCTCGCGGCATCGTAGGGCGCGAGGCCCTGCGCGAGGAGCGCCGTCAAGAGTCCGGTGAGCACGTCGCCGGTGCCGGCAGTGGCGAGCGCGGGCGTACCGGTGGGATTCACACTCACGCGGCCGTCGGGCGAGGCGACCACCGTGGGCGCACCTTTCAAGACGAGCGTCGCGCCCCAGCGCTGCGCCCAGCCGCGCGCGGCGTCGATGCGGCGCACCTCGAGCTCAGTGGCAGAGACCCCGGTCAACCGCGCCATCTCGCCCAGGTGCGGCGTGAGCACCCGTGCGGCGGGCGCTTGCTTCAAGGCGGGCACGAGACGGTCGCCGGCGGGCGAGAGCGCGGTCAGGGCGTCAGCGTCCAGCACGAGCGGGCGGTTGAGGTGGGTGGCCAGTTCGCGCGCGAGCCAACCCGCGTGCGGCCGCGTCGAGAGCCCGATGCCCACGGCCACCGCCTGCGCGCGCGCGGCCTCGGCGAGGATCGCGGGCAGCGCGGTGGTGGTGAGCGCGCGTTGGTCGTCCTCGCCGCAGCCCATCACCATGGCGTCGACCAGCTGTGACGCGAGCAGATCCTGAAGACTCGCGGGCGCGGCGACGCGCACGTAACCGGCGCCCGCCCGGCCCGCGGCGCGCGCTGACAGCACCATCGCGCCCGTCATGCCCGGCGCCCCACCCACCAGCAGTACGTGCCCGGTGGAACCCTTGTGCGCGCGCGGGTCACGGCGCGGGACCAACGTGGCGAGCGCGGATGCCGTCGCGAGCTCGGCCGGAGCGAGGCTCGCGAGCTGGGGCTCGACCAGGCCGATGTCCGCCACCTCGAGGGACCCGCGGAGCCCGCGGCCCGGCCACAGCCAGTGGCCGCGCCTCGGATGGCCGAACGTGACGCATGCATCGGCGTGCACCGCACCCAACGTTTCACTGCCGTCGTCGCTCGACACGCCGGTCGGCAGATCCACCGCCAGCACGCGCGACCCGCGCGCACGCGCGGCGTTCGCCACCGCGCAGGCGTCGGCGATCAAGCCGCGCGGCGCACCTTGGGCGCCGGTCCCGAGCAGGGCGTCCACGACGAAGTCCCAGTGGTCGAGCGACGCCGCCAGCTTTCCGAGTGCGGCGGCGTCGGCGGGGAACGCCACGTTCATGCGCCGCGTGTCCAGACGTTCGAGCATGGCGCGCGCGCTGCCCTCGATGCGCGGCTTCGACGCGCACACCGCCACGGTGACGGTGGCGCCGAGCTCGGCCAGCACGCGCGCGGCCACGTAACCGTCGCCTCCGTTGTCCCCGGGCCCCGCGAGCACCAGGACGCGCATCGCGAGCGGAGAGCCCCAGCGGCGCTCGAGCGCGTCGGCCAGCGCGCGTCCGGCGCGTTCCATCAACTGCTCGTGCGGCGTGCCCGCCGCGACCGTGGCCTGGTCGACGGCGCGCGACTCCGCGGCCGTCAGCAGCAGCACGGCGTGCTCAGTGACGGCGGCCGCGCGAGCGCGCGTCGCCCTTCAGGTCGCGCGACAGACGTTTGCGGTATTCGGCATCGCGCTCGACGCGCGCCACGAGATCCGGGTCCGACGACAGGAACGGCAGATCGAACAGCTCGGGCTCGGCCTCCTGCTCGCTGTAGATGCGCTCCTGTTCGTGGCGCTGGTACTGCACCGCGCGCTCGACGTTGTCGAACGGCTTGCCGGGAAGGAACGACTCGTGGAACACATCGAACACATACACGTGCACCTTGGAATCCACCGCCACGCCCTCGGGCGGGGCGTACACTCGCGCGCGTGAGGCGCGCACCTTCTCACCGGACATGCGTCCCTCCTGGTGCGGAACTCTCGGTGGCAGGATCGCGGCCGTTCAGCCGGTCCACGATGCCCACCAGTTCGAGCACGTCGTTCACGTCATAGTCCGCGCCCGACTCCTTCGTGTTGAACGTATCGCCGTAGCGCGCGAACACGGTCCTCATGCCGAGGCTTCGGGCGCCCACGACGTCGCGCTCCGCCCAGTCCCCGATCATGAGGGAATCCTTGGGCTCCACGCCGAGCCGGCGCAGCACCTCGCGGAACGGCGCGGCGGCGGGCTTGCGCTCTCCGGTGTCGTCGAACGTCACGACGGCGTCGAACAGGTGCTGCAGGCTCAGCGTGCAGAGCCGCAGCCACACCTGGAACCGCGGCGCGTCGCTCACGACGCCCAGCTTGATACCGCGCTTGGCCAGCTCGAGCAGCGTCATGAGCGCGTGCGGGTAGAGCACGAGCTCGGCCGCGCGCGCGCGGCGGTAGGAGACGATGCCGGAGGCGAGGATCTTGGGGTCCACCTCGCCGAACTCGCGCTCGAGCAGCTCGTCGAACACGCGCTGGAACTCGAGCCCGCGCTCGTCGTAGATCGCCTGCACGCGGCGGCGGAGTTCCTCGCGCGGCCGCTGGAAGCCCGCGTCGATCATGCCGTCGATGGCGGCTTGGATCGCGGCCTCCTTCATTCGCATGAAGTCGGTGAGCGTGTTGTCGAGATCGAAGACGATCGCTCGGATCACGCTCGGAGGCCCCGGGTCCTGGCCCGCTCGATCCATGAGACCGCGGTTCATGAACCGGCCGGGCGGGTGCATCGTGGTCGGTGGGCCGTGCCGCGAATGGCCCGCGCGCGAGTCTACACGAAACCGGATGGGCGACCGGCTCGCGGCGGAACGGGCGTTGTGCGCCGGCGCCGGTCGGCACTACCATCTGGGGCCACCGGGAATCGGGCCCGGCCAAGGATCCATGCGCCAGACTCGCCTTCTCGTCCTATTGCTCTCTCTCGCCGCGCTCACGAGCTGTGGCCAGCACGCCACCGAGCCGACTCCCACGCCCACCGCGGCGCCGGCGTCGCTCGTGGCCACGCAGCCTCCGGCGCGCTCGACGGGGGTGCTCTACGACACCGATATCTGGGGCCAGTTCGACCAGCCGCTCGATCCGCGGACGGTGTCCACCCAGAGCGTGTTCCTGAAGCTCGATGGCCAGCGGATCGCCTGCACGATCGGCTACGAGGCGATCACCCGCCGGGTCACGCTCCGCCCCACGCCGACGCTGGAGCTGCAGCGCACCTATACCGTCGAGTTCACGCCCTCGGTGCACACCGCGGTCGGGGTCTCGCTGCCTCCGAGTGTCTTCTTCCAGTTCACCACGAATAGCCTCCGGCGCGTGGCCTACGACTTCCCGGCGCGCACGACACCCGAGGGACCGCTCGTGGCGCTCGGCTGGGCCGGCTCGCAGGGACCCAAGGACAATCTCTTCTACGAAGTCTACGCCGGGGTGGACTCCCTCGAGGTCGAGCGTCGCGTCGCGCCCTACCTGCAGCGCAGCGTGTTCACGCGACTGCTCCCCGCCACCGCCTGGCCGAGGGGGAGCCGAGTGTACTGGGCGATCACGAGCGACAACCTGCTTACGCACGAGCGCTTGGACAACCCGGTCGCCTCGTTCGAGGTGATGGGCGATACGGCTCCGCTGGACTCGGTCGTGGTGCGCCTGCGCGACCACGGCAGCAACCAGATCAGCCCGCGCGCGCTTCAGTACTGCACGAGCGCCTCGCTGCCCTCCGGACCGAACTACAATGCGGCCGTGCACTGGAGCCTGTCTTTGATCCCGGCGGGCGCGCGCGTCGTCAGCGTGTCCGTGCGTCTCGTGGCCCAGGACGCGTATGCGGGCGGCTACGCTCGCCAGCAGCCCACGCTGTGGCTCGCCCAGAACGACTGGACCGCTTGCGCCGTGTTCGCGCCCGGCCCGCCCTGGAACGAACTCTCGGGCTTCCTTTCCGGGGCCGTGCCGGTGGACCAGGTGCAAGTGTCGTTCAGCGCCGATCGGCTCGGGGCGTACTTCGAGGCGCAGGCCCGCCAGCGCACGTTCCTTTACGGCATGCTCCTGCGAACGCAGGAGAACACGTTCTACCACTCCTCGGCGTCGACCTTTCCGCCAACCGCGGTGATCCGCTTCATCACCCCTCCGCCGGGTGGTGCACCGTGATGCGCACGGTCCGAAGCGAGCTCGAGGCCAAGTTCTCTTCAAGAATGCCGCATCCGGGATTCCGGCCTTGACCCTGCCGTGAACGCGCCTCTCTAATTCGCGGTCCATGCCCCCGCGTCCCCACGCTTCGACGCACCTGCTCACCCAGCGTTCGCGCCACGGCGCCCGCTTGAGGCTCACCCTCGTGGCGTCGCTCGCGGCGTGCTCGCTGGCGTTCGCTCCGCGCGTCGCGGTCGCGCAGGCCGTGCGCCCGTGGAGTCCACCCGGCCAGGACACCGTGCAGGCGCTCGCGAGCGAGGCGCGGCTGCTGTTCCGCCGCGCCGACGCCGACACGATCACCGAGCGCGGCATCGTGCCGTTCGAGCGCGTGGGGCAGGCCGCGCGCCGGCTGCTGCGCCGGCTCGGCCGGCAACACGCGCTGTCGGCGCCCTCGATCGAGCCCACGCTCGACTCGCTCGGACTCGACGTGGACGTCGTCCACGACCTGGACCTCCCGAGCATCGTGCTCGTCATGGTGCGGAACCCGGACCGGCTCACGCAGCAGGCTGTGGGCTACCTGTTGTGGTTCCGCGGGGCTGACCTGCGCATGCAGGGCATCGCGTTCCCGCCGTGCGTGCGGCCGCGCCTCGAGTCGTGGTGGAGTGGCGACGCGCGCTCGCCCTACTCGGCCGCGATCGTCTACCACGAGCGCGGCGAATCGGGCAGGCTCGGCTTCAAGTACCTGCGGCTCTCCCCGGACGGCTACTACTGGGACCTCGTCCAGTACGAGGGGATCGGACCCGAGCTGGGGATACACGGTGACGCGACGTTCGCCGACCTGAACGGAGATGGCCGCCCCGAGCTGCTGTCGTTCTCGCAGGCGCCGCCGGATTCGGTGCTGACCGTGGAGGGCTCCGTGCAGCCGATCCTGCGGGAAGCCATCTACACGGACCGGGGCCAGGGCTTCGTCGTGCACGATGCCCGCATTCTTCCCGGACCGCTCTCGACGCTGCGATTGTTCGTGAGCGCGCTCCGCCAGGGCGATCGCGACGGCGCCCGCCGGCTACTCGTGAACCCCGACTCTTTGGAGCGGGCGGTGGCCGCCGGTTGGGCAACAGGCCGCTCACCCCGTACCTTCGTGGTGGACCGGCAGGAGGAGGGGCAGTCCTGGCCTCAGTGGTTGGGCGCCCGGATCACCGGACCGCAGGGCGTGCGGCGCTGGGTGTTCCACTTCATGCTGCGAGACGGACGCTGGCTCATTCGAGAGTGGCGCGCCGAGGAGACACCGCGGACCGAACCGGTCCGGGGCGCGGCGCCCGAGCAAACAGGAGGGACCGGGCCGTGAAGCAGGGAGCGCTCCGCAGTGCCGTCATCGCGATCGCCCTCTTGGTGGCGCTCTCGGGATGCGACCGCAAGCCGCGGCTCGTGCCCGCCGGGGCCGACAGCCTGGCCGTGGCGCAGGACTCGTTGAGCATCCTGACGCGCACGGCGCAGCAGCAATGGGAGAGCGGTCAGGCCGAGCAAGCCGCGTCCATCACCGCGCGCGTGCTGCGCGACCGGCTTGCTTCCGAGACGTCCGCGGACTGGGCTGATCGCGCGCGGTTGCTGCTGGACTCGCTGGGAGTCGGGGCCGAGGTGCAGGGCCGCGAGCGCGCAGCGATCGTGAACCTGTTCTCGCGCTCCGAGACCGAGGGCGGGTCGTGGCCCTACTTCGTGTGGAACGAACAGGAGGGAGCGCGCGTGCAGGCGCTCGAAGGCCGCGGCATGCGGTTGATCGACGCGGCGTTGCGCGGCTTCGTCTCGAGCGAGGCGCGGGATTCGTCGCAACTCGCCGTGCTGTGGGGCCGCCGCGGGCCGGCCGGGCAGCAGCCGCTCCTCCTGACGTGGCGCCACGCGCGGGGCGGACGCTGGGACCTGGCGCAGACGCTGGGGCCTGACTCGCTCGGCGGCACCGGCAGCGGACAGTTCGACGACCTGGAGCTCGTGACCAAGACGTTCAAGGCCACGCCATGGTTCGACGAGTGCGCGACCTGTCCGCACGTGTTCCACGAGCGCCGCTTTCGCTGGGGTCCGCAGGGCTACATGCGCGTGGACGACCGCACCGTGCCTTCGCCGTACGCCACTTTCACCACGTTCGTCGCGGCGCTGGTCGAAGGCGACCGTGAGACCGCCGAACGCTGGGTGGCGGACCCGTCCCTGGTGGAGTTCGCGCGCCGTTACGAGTGGCACGACTCGTCGCTCGGCCGCTGGCGCCCCGCCCCGGGCACCGAGGCGAGCGCGCCCGAGATGATCTTCTTCCGCGGCCGTTCGGATGCTTTCCGCGTGACCTTTCAACCGCGCGGCGCCGGATGGGTGCTGCTCGGGTTCGAGGCGACCACGCGCAGCGTGGAGTGACCCGGGGAGCGAAGCTTGCGCATCGGTGGACGACCTCAGCTCGCAGGGCTCTTGTTTCGCCCCACCGCTCCGGCCTGGCACTCGCTCCGGGACCGCCGAACCGCCCTGGTGCACGCCGTCCTGCTGGTCGCGCTCGGCCTCGTCGCGAGCCCCAGCCTCGCCTCCATGGACATCGCCGACAACGGCCCGGTGCTGGACGCGGGTCGCTTCACCATGCGCATCACGAACGTCGGCGTCATCGGAAACGCCTTCTTCAACAAGGGGCTGTCGTTCGATCCGTCGTTCGAGTTCCCGAAAGGCAGCGGCCACGAGTGCCTGGAGCACGCCGAGCTGTGGATCGGGGCGCGGCGCGAGGACGGCAGCATCGGCGTCTCGGGAGGCCCCATGCTCGAGCTGCGCCCGAGCCTGGACCCCACCGACCTCGTCGTGACGCGCTATGCCGGGGACCGCGGGACACGTGCCACCTATGACGACGACGGCGATGGCGTGATCGACGAGGAGTTCCTGGACGGCGTGGACAACGACGGCGACGGCGAGGTGGACGAGGACCTGCGCTTCCCAGCGCAGGAGACGGCGGCGTGCCGCTACGTGGACGACCGGCCCGAGGCGGTGCAGTTCGCGTACGACAACGGCGAGCGCCACGTGCCGTTCGGGCTCACCGTGCAGCAGGAGGCGCACGCGTACTCGTTGCCGGGCTACGAGAAGATCGCGGCGCTCCAGTTCACCATCACGAACCACGGCAACGAGCACCTGCGTGACGTGCGCCTCGGCGTGTACGCGAACCTGGACTCGCGCGACCGTTCCGGCGGCAGCGGGCACTTGGACGATGTCGTGAGCACGCTGGGCGACTCGCTCGTGATCTTCGAAGGCGTCTCGGTGCTGGCCCAGGTGTTTCGCAAGGACTGTTACACGCGACTCTCCGGACAATGGCCTGCCGTGCACGACGCCTCGGCACGGTCGCAGGCGCCGTGGACGGCGATCGTGGGCCTGTCGCACACCACCGATCCGCTCGGCTACATCACGAACACGGCGTTTCCCGGCGTGCGTGAGGCGTTCGCGGCCGCGCGCGCGCCGCGTCGCGACACCGCGTTCACGTACACCGTGTACTCGCTCTCGCTGCCGCCGCGGCAGGGCGGCCCACCGAACCTGGACGCGGATCGCTACGCCGCGCTGCGCGGCGAATACGCGCAGGCGCCGACGGGCGAGGCACGCGACTACGCCGTGCTGGTGTCGTGCGGTCCGTTCGTCCGGCTCGATCCCGGCCAGTCCGTCATGTTCGCGGTGGCCCTGATCGCAGGCGAGAACGCGGACAGCCTGCGGGCCTCCGCCGAGGCCGCGAGGCTCGCGTGGCGCGGCACGCGGTTGAACCTGCTGCCCGACAGTGTCGGGGCGAACCTGAGCTACACGGTGGGCAAGAGCGGCATCCAGGGCCACGAGATCTGCTACCAGCCGCCGCCGGGCATCGAGTTCAACTACGACCCGCACTGCCCCGAGAAACTCTTGCGGGACCCGGCGTATTTTCCGCTCCCCACGAACCCACCGGGCTCGGCGGTCGAGGTGACCTATTCCTCGACCATGCCGTGCACCTGGTCGGACTTCGACTGTGACGCGTGCACCGGATTGGACGGGCGCGAGACCGTGGTGCCGTGGTACGTGCAGGCGCCGTCGCCACCGCAGCCCAAGTTCCGCTCGGTCGCCGGAGATCGCGTCGTCACGGTGGAGTGGGACAACCTTCCCGAGATCCTCATGGACGCGAGCATCATGCCTGGGGCACCGTGGAAGTTCTGGGGCTACCGGGTCTACCGCCTCGACGAGTGGACGCGTGAATCGCTGCTGCCGCCGGCGTCACGCTGGCAGCAGGTCGCGAGCTTCGCCGTGGACACCACCCTCGGCGCGCGCCCGCTTGCCGAGGTGCTGAACACCGCCGTCAACTACGACTCGATCGCGTACGAACGGAAGCACTACCCGGTCGGGCGCTACGTGTTCCGCGACACCCGCGTACTGGATGGGTTCGACTACCACTACGTCGTCACGTCGGTGGCGCAACGCCTGCTCACGATCACCGGCACGACGCGTACCGAATTCATGGAGTCGCCGTTTCGGGCCACCTTCAGCGGCATCGTGCGGCCCCGCATCGAGGCGGGGGGCCAGTTCCGGGATGGCAAGGTGTGGGTGGTGCCGAACCCGTACCGCGAGAACGCTCCTTGGGAGCGCGAACCCGTCCCGGGCGACGCGTTCACGCGTCACGTGGACTTCTTCGGACTGCCGCGCGCGCGGTCCCGCATCCGCATCTACACGCTGGCCGGGGACCTCGTGGAGACGCTCGACCACGATGGCAGCCAGGGGGACGGGCAGGCGCCGTGGAACCTGATCTCGCGGAACGGGCAGGACGTGGAGTCGGGGGTCTACCTGTTCACGGTCGAGTGGCCGGGGGGTCACCAGGTGGGCCGGTTCGTCCTGATCCGCTAATACGTTCGCGTTGCCGCTTGGCCGCCGGGTGAGCGCGCGTTATACTGCCCGTTTGTGCAGTAGCCCGTCCACCTGCTCCCGCGAGGGCCGCCCATGCAAGCCGGACCGATGCGCTTCCTGGAGCAGGCCGCAGCGGGTTCCTCGCTCGCGCAGTGGCTCGAGGCACACGCGGGCAGGCCCGAGAACCGCGACGCCTTGGTCCATTGGCACACGCTGCCCGCGCGGCCGGCGCGCTTCGGCGAGCTCCAGCCACCACTCGCCGCGTCGATCGGCGCGGCACTCTCAGGGCTCGGCATCGAACGGCTCTACACGCACCAGGTGTGCGCCATCGAGGCGCTTCGCGCCGGTCGGGACACCGTGGTCGTCACCGGCACCGCGAGCGGCAAGTCGCTCTGCTTCCACCTGCCCGTGCTCGAACGACTCCTCGAGGAGCCGGGCGCCACCGCGCTCTACCTGTTCCCCACCAAGGCGCTCGCGCAGGACCAGTTGAAGAGCCTCACCCGACTGGCCCATGGCGGAGTCGAGCTGGCGGGCCTGCTCCACGCCGGCGTCTACGACGGCGACACCGCAGCCTCGACGCGGCGCAAGCTGCGCGAGGAGGCGAACGTCATCCTGTCGAATCCCGACATGCTGCACGCCGGCATCCTGCCGCAGCACGCCAAGTGGGCGCGCTTCCTGCGCAATCTCCGCTACGTCGTGGTGGACGAGCTGCACGCGTATCGCGGCATCTTCGGGAGCCATGTCGCGCTCGTGCTGCGCCGGCTCGAACGGCTCGTGCGGCACTACGGCGGCGAGTTCCGCTACGTGCTGTGCAGCGCGACCATCCGCAATCCCGGCGAGCTGGCCCAGGCACTCACGGGGCGCGAAGTGACCGTGGTGGACGACGACGGCGCGCCGCGGGGGGAAAAGCACTTCGCGTTCTGGAACCCGCCGTTTCGCGACGAGACCCGGGTCGAGCGCAGGAGTTCGAACGTGGAAGGCAGCCTGCTCCTGGCGGGGCTGCTCGAACGTGGCGCGCAGGTCATCGCGTTCACGAAGTCGCGCGTCAGCGCCGAGCTGGTCTATCGCTACGCGAGGGAGCAGCTCGAGCGCGCGCGTCCTCGGCTTCCCGGCGAGCCGCCCGCCGGACCGGGCACGGCTCCGGCCCCGCTCCACGAGCGGATCAAGCCCTATCGCGGCGGCTACCTGCCCGAGGAACGCCGCGCCATCGAGAAGGCGCTGTTCTCGGGTGACCTGCGCGGGGTCGTGAGCACGAACGCGCTCGAGCTGGGCATCGACGTGGGCGGGTTGGACGCCGCGGTGCTCATCGGCGCCGCGCCAACGCTCGCAAGCATCTGGCAGCAGGCGGGGCGCGCCGGTCGCAGTGGCACGCCGTCGCTCGTCGTGCTTGTGGCCTACAACGACACCGTCGACCAATACCTCATGCGCAGGCCGGAGTACCTGTTCGGCCGGCCCACCGAGGCCGCCTGCGTCGATCCGCACAACCCCTACATCCTGGCGCAGCAGCTCGCGTGCGCTGCCTACGAGCTGCCGGTGAGCGAGACTGACGAGGTCGCTTTTGGCGAGCAGATGCGCGATGTGCTCGCAGTACTCGACGAGGCGGGCGAGACCCGCACCATCGACGGCCGTGCGTACTGGTCCCAGAGCGAGTTCCCAGGCGCCCACGTGTCGCTGCGCAGCATGAGCGATGACACCTACACCATCGTGGACGCTTCGCACGAGAACGCCGTGATCGGCACCGTGGACGGCATCAGCGGGCTCGAGCTGGTCTACCCCGACGCCATCTACCTGCACGAGGGCGAGACGTGGTGGGTCAAGTCGCTCGACCTGGAGCAGAAGGTGGCGACCGCCGTTCCACGCACCGTGGATTACTACACGCAGCCGGTGCTCGACACGAACATCCGCGTGCGGCAGGAGCTGCGCTCGCGCGACTGGCGCGGCGAGGCGGTGCGCTTCGGCGAGCTCACGTACAGCTGGCAGACGATCGCGTTCAAGAAGATCCGCTACCGCTCGCTCGACGCCATCGGCTACCACCCGCTCGAGTTGCCGCGGCTCACGCTCGAGACCGCGGGGTTGTGGCTGGCGCCGCGCGAGTCGACGGTGCGTGAACTGACGCAACGCGGGTTGAATCCTTGGGAAGCGCTGTCTGGCGTGCGCAATCTGTTCGTGCAGCTGCTGCCGCTCATGGCGATGTGCGACCCGATGGACCTGGGTGGCATGCTCGATTCGTCCAACATCGGAACGCCGACGCTATTCCTGTTCGACCGCTACCCGGGTGGCCTCGGCTTCGCCGAGCAGGGCTGGTCGCGCCTGGACGAACTCGTCGAAGGCGCGCTCGCGCACCTTGAAGGCTGCCCATGCGGCACCGGCTGCCCCGCCTGCGTCGGCCTCCCGGTGCTTCGCCCGGCGCAGCAGCAGGACTGGGACGGCATCAAGGTCACGCGGGAGATCCCCACCAAGGAGGCCGCACGGGCGCTGCTCCAGTGGTGGCTCGCGAGGTAGCGGAGTGCTACGTGGCGTCGCCGAGGTGTGAGGGGGGTCGCGAATCTGGTCAACGCTCGGGTCGGCCATCATGGCCGACCCTCCCTGACGCTCGCGGACGGGCTTGGCCCATCCTTGGGCAAAGCCCGGCTCGCGACTGGCCAGATTCGCGACCCCCCTCACATCCCGGCGCGACATAGGCCGCTCGGACCCGACTCAGTATCATCACGGGCCCCGGTCCCCATGGAGAGCTGTCTCGTGATCGACCCCAAACCTGAGTGGCCTGTCGCGTTCTTCGACGACGACTACCTGAAGATCTATCGCCCGCAGTTCAAGCCCGAGCGCACCTCGGCCGAGACTCGGTTCATCGCCGAGTCGCTCGCGCTGTCCGCCACCGGGGAGGTGCTGGACCTGGCGTGCGGGTTCGGGCGGCATGCGATTGGCATGGCCGCGCTCGGCTACCGCGTCACGGGCGTGGACTTCAATCCCCGCTACCTCGACATCGCCAGGGCCGACGCGGCCACCGCGGGGGTCACCGTGACCTGGCGCACCGCCGACATGCGGTCCCTCGGGATCGAACACGCGTTCGACGGGGTCTATTCGTTCTTCACCTCGTTCGGCTACTTCGAGGACGACGACAACGAGCGCGTGCTCGCCCAGGTGGCCCGCGCGCTCCGGCCGGGCGGCCGGTTCCTGCTCGACGTCGCGCATCGCGACTGGCTGCTCACGCACCCGCAGCAGCGCACGTGGACGCAACGCGAGGATACCGCGCTGCTCATGGAAGAGACGGAGCTCGAACTCGTCACGTCGCGCGTCCACTCGCGACAGCTGCTGATCCAGCCGGAAGGCGGCACGCAGGTGACCAAGGAGTTCTCGCTGCGCACGTACACGTGCGCGGAACTGTCCGCGCTGCTCCGCCGACACGGATTCACCGTGCGCGAGGTGTGGGGGGGCGCTGATCGCGAGCCTTACTCCAAGGATAGCCGCCGGCTCGTGCTGCTCTCCGAGCGAAACGCATGAGCCGGCCGGGAGGTCGTCCGAACGAGGGGTCGGGCGGCGCGCTCCGTGAGCGACTGGGTGAGCTCGTGCGCCGCCGGCGAGCGAATGCCGTCGCAGGAACCACGGCCTCTCCCGCGGCGGCCGGCGACACCGAAGTTTCCACGCTCGGCTTCCCGAAGCCGAAGCGCAGACGCAGGGTCTCGGTGACTGATCCCGGCGCGAGCGGCGTCGAGGCTTTCCTTCCCGGCGGCGAGTGGCGGCACGAACGCCACGGCAGCGTCTACGTGCATGAGCGCTTGCGGAGCGATGTCGAGCGCCGGCGACGCACGTGGGGGCGACTGCCCGAGCCGCCGCCTGGCGAAGTGGAGTTGTCCTCGCTCCGCCACCTCGGCCTCGAGCGCGCGCTGTTCCTGGACTTGGAGACGTGCGGGTTGTCGTCGAGCCCGGTGTTCCTTGCCGGCACCATGCACTGGAATGGCGAGGACTTCGTGCTCCGCCAGTACTTCGCGCGGCACTACGGCGAGGAGGCCGCGCTCGTGGCGGCGGTCTCCGAGCAGGCGCGCGGCTTCGACGCACTGGTCACGTTCAACGGCAAGTCGTACGACGCGCCGTTCCTCGCCGCGCGGGCACTCACGCACGGCGTCGAACTACGCCTACCTCGCCATCACCTGGACCTGCTCCACCATGCGCGCCGGCGATGGCGCACGGACGTTCCGGATTGCCGGCTCACGACGCTGGAATGGCGTGTGTGCCGGCGGCGCCGCGTCGGCGACGTTCCCGGCGACCAGATCCCAGGCCTCTATCATGACTACGTCCGGAACGGCGATCCGTGGCGGCTCGTGCCGGTGTTCCACCACAACCTGCTCGACGTGACCACGATGGCCGACGTGCTGCACGCGCTGTGCATGCCCGCGCGCGGTTGATCGCGCGACCAGCGCGGTCCGTGTTCCGACACGCGAGCGATGTCTCGCGACCGATCCGCGAGAGAAGATGCGACGCTCCGGTGACGTGCCACGGGCCCGCATGAAACGCCGTTCGCAGCGTTTCAGACATTGACGTCGCGTTGCGTAGGGCGGGATACTCCGACGCGCCGTTCGTCCCCCCGTGGGTTGTCCTTCGAGTGGGCCTTCAGTGATCATCGCCTGGTTCCGTGTGCCGTCCGTCCGCGCACGTTCCGCTCGTCCGTCTCGTGACTGGAATCGCCCCCGCAGGCTCGCCTGCTGGGGCGTTCGTGTCTCGGACACCCGCTCGCCGCGCTCCTCGCTTCATCTTTCGTAATTGGAGGTTCATCGTCACCATGGCGAGCACTGAGGACAAGAGCATCACCTGTGTGGATTGCGGGCAGGAGTTTCTGTTCACCGCCGGGGAGCAGGCGTTCTACCGTGAACGCGGTCTGACGAACGAGCCCACGCGCTGCAAGTCCTGCCGCGAGAAGCGCAAGACCGGGCGCGGCGTCACCGCGGGCGGAGGCGGTGGCGGAGGCCCGAGCGGATCGTACGGTCGTCCCGAACGACAGATGTATGCCGCGACGTGTTCTCAATGCGGACGCGAGACCGAGGTGCCGTTCATGCCGACGTCAGGCCGTCCGGTGCTGTGCCGCGACTGCTTCAACGCCTCCAAGCCGGGCGGCGGGCGCGGACCCGGCGGAGGCGGCGGGCGTGGCGCCGGCGGGGGGGGTGGTCACGGAGGCGGACGCTCGCCGGGGGGCGCGCGGTCGCAGCGCTCATCGGAACCGGTCGGGCCCTCCGAAGGTCGCGTGCAGGGATCGGTGAAGTGGTTCAACGACGCCAAGGGCTTCGGCTTCATCGCGTCGGACAGCGGGGAGGATGTGTTCGTGCACTTCTCCGCCATCGGGGCAGACGGTTTCCGCTCGCTTGCCGAGGGCGAACGCGTCGAATTCGACCTCGTCACGGGCCCTAAGGGGAAACAGGCGGCAAACGTCTCGCGGCTCTGAGGGAAGCATCCGAGGGGGACGGGCCCGGACCATGCGGGCGCGCCCCCTCTCGCGTGCACTTGGCCCCGCTCAGTGGTCAAGCCGGTTCACCTGAAAGCCGATATGATAGAAGGGTTTCCATGCCCGGCATGCCCCACGCATGCCGCCCTTCCGCCGGCCCAGGTTCCCGTCCGCATGATCGAGACCATCCGCACGTTCACGGCGCTCAGTGAAGAGTTCGTTGAACTCTTCATGAAGCACCACCCCGTTGCCGCCACCGAGGCCGGCATCCACGACTACGACCACCTGCTGCCCGACGACTCGCCCGACGGCCTCAAGGCTCGCGCGGCGTGGCTCCGGGATCTCGACCAGCGGCTCGTGGCGTCGGTGCCGTGGGACGAGCTGCCGCTGGAACCCCGGGTGGACTTCGCCCTGTTGCGTTCGCGCATCGCGGCGCTCAAGGCCGACCTCGACGAGGTGAAGGTGCCGCAGAAGAACCCCGGGCTCTACCTCGACCGGGCGTTCAATGCCGTGCACCTGCTGCTCGCCCGCTCGTTCGCGCCGCTCGACGAGCGCAAGGAGGCGGCGGTCGCGCGGCTCATGGCGATCCCGGACTACCTGGAGTCCGTTCGCCCGAACCTGAAGCAGGTACCGCCGCAACTCCTGGAGTCGAGCCTCGACATGGCCGCACACGGGCCCACGTTCGTGGACGAGGTCGTGCGCACGCTCCTGCGCCAGTTCCCCGGCGAGGCCGAGCGACTCGAACACGCGGGCAACCGCGCACGCTCGGGCTTCCTCCACTTCCACGAATGGATGGATAAGGAGTTGAAGCCCAAGGCGGCCGGCACGTTCGCGATCGGCGAGCGCTGGATCAACTACAAGCTCGAACGTGAGCACATGGTGCCGTACACGTGCGCCGAACTGGAGAAGGTGGGCCGGGAGCACGTCGCGCATGCGCAGGTGCTGCTCGACGACGAGGCGCGCCGCCACGATCCGGACAGCCACTGGCGCGAACTCATCGAGCAGGGACGCGAGCGCACCCCCGAGGCCAACTGGCTGCGCGAGGCATACGTCGCCGAGATGGACCGTGCACGCCGGTTCGTGGCTGAGCGCCGCATCGCACCGATCCCGGTCGGGGAACGCCTCGAGATCCTCGACACACCTGTGTTCGATCGGGGCATGCTGCCGTACGCGGCGTACCAGGCGCCCGCTCCGTTCGACGCCGACACGACGGGGGTGTTCTACGTGACGCCGATCGACATCCGGCGCTCCAAGGCGGAGCAGGCCGCACAGCTCGGCGCCCACTGCACCCCCGCACTGCCGATCATCGCGCTCCACGAGGGCTACCCCGGGCACCACCTGCAACTCACGCACTCGAATCGCGCCGCCACGCGCCTGCGCCGCATCGTGCACAGCGACGTGTTCATGGAGGGCTGGGCGCTCTATTGCGAGGAGCTCATGTGGGAGCAGGGCTACTTCACCGCGGACCCGCTCACGCGCCTGTTCCAGCTGCGCGACCTGCTGTTCCGCGCCTGTCGCGTCGTCGTGGACATGGGTCTCCACTCCGGCCGCATGACGCCAGAGCAGGCCATCGAGTACATGGTCGAGGAGGTCATGCTCGACCAGCACGTCGCCACCGCCGAGGTGCGGCGCTATTGCATGACACCCACGCAACCCATGAGCTACCTGGTCGGCAAGCTCCAGATCCTCGAGCTGCGCTCGGAAGCCCAGCGAAAGCTGGGCGCACGCTTCCACCTGCACGACTTCCATGCGGCCATCCTCGCCAGCGGAACGATCCCGCTGGCCCTGGTGCGAGAGGAACTGTGGCCCCGGCTGGGGGTGGCGTGAGGACGGCCCGCACCGCTGCGTTCGTCGCCGCCCTGCTGACGCTGGCCGTCGCGCCCGCGACCGCCGTGTCGCCGTCGGACAAGTATGCGGCGCTGCCTCGCTCGCTCGGGCTCGAGTGGTCGGCGCTGTCGTTTCAATCGACGCGCGACGGCACCGACCTCACGGGCTGGTGGTTCGAAGGCCGTCCAGAGAGCCCGGTCCTGGTGCTGTTCGACCGCGAGACCGGCAGCATGGGCGACCTGCTGCCCGTGGTGGGCGAGTTCGTGGCCCGCGGATTCACGGTGATGACGTTCGACTACCGCGACTTCGGCCCCGCCGGCCCCGGTGCCGTGGATTCACTCATCCAGCTCGCGTATACGTCGCGCTGGGTGAACGACGCCGAGGGGGCGCTCCGCTTCGCGCGCCATCGCGCGGGCGAACGACCCGTGTTCGCCTGGGGTCAGGGTCTGGGTGGCGCGGTGGCGGTGGCGGCCGCGGCCCGCGTCCGAACGAACGCGGACGCCGAGGCGTGCGAAGGGTTGTTCCGCACGCTTGCGGAACTGCTGCGCTCGAGTGGCCTGGCACAGGTCCCGGGCGCTCCTGAACGCCACCGCTTCCTGGTCGAGACGTCGGACGAGCCGCTCACCGCGGTCGCGGGCCTGCTGGTGCCACTGCACGTGGCGCTCGCCGGCAAGGACGACGTGTGGCCCTCGACGATCACGCAGGAAGTCGTTCGGCGAAGCCTGTCGCGCATCGATCGCTGGAACGTCCCGGAGGGCCACCACACGGACCTCGAGCAGACTCCGGGCTATTACGATCGCCTGTCCGGCTGGTTCACGCGCATCGCCGGCATGATCAAGGCGGCGAAGGCCGCCGAGGCGGCGGCGAATCCGAAGTAGGCTGCGGCCACTCACGACTCAGTTGTGCACGAACTCCGGTACGGCTCGCGGCAGGACATCCTGCAACCCGTCGATCCTTGTCGGAAGTGCTCGGCCGTCCGGGAACGCGGGGCGAAGCGACGACGAGCTCGGTGTGGCCCAGTCGAGCGGGTTCACGCGATGGACGCCCGCCGTGAAACGTGCGTTCACGGCGTCAATGAGCGCGTTGCACAGCACCGCGTGCGCGAGGTCGTTCGGGTGGACGCCGTCCAAGCTGAAGAGCCCGCCGGTGATGTAGTCGGTGGTGTAGAGCGTGCCGCCGATGTTCAGGCCGTTGACGCTGATGTCGTTCAGGATGCCGTTCAGGTCCACCAGCGCGACGTAGGGTCTCGCCGCGACCTGCGCGGCGATCGCGGCGTTCATCTCGGTGACCTCGGTCCGCGTCTGCGCGGCTTCCGCGGCGCGCAGGATCAGGTACTCGGGCAGCGGCTGGCCATTGCTCGGCACCGACGGGTTCAGGTAGTTGTAGCCGCCGGCTGGGATGCCCGTGCCGGTCGTGGCGATCAGCGTGCTCGCGGTGAGCAGCACGAAGTCCCCTTGCTGCAACACGCCGGTGGCACCCACGAGCGGCAGCGGCTGGCCCGTCGTGAGGCTCACCGTGAACGGCGACAACGTGGTCACGAACGGCACGCTCGTCACGTCGGGCACGCTGAACACCGCGATCTTGGTGTTCGGCAGGACGCCATGGATGGCGTTCAGCGAGGCGTTCAAGATGACCGTGTAAGTCTCGCCGGTGTTCGTCGCGGCCGCGGCGCCACCCGACGTGGGTCCCAACACCTCGTTGCTGCCGTATTCCCAGGTCATGAACGTCGGAGCGCGCGACAGCGCGCTCGCCGCGATCGTTCCGGCGTGACGCACGATGTTGTCGAACAACGGGATTGCCACGGCCGGGTGCACGGTCGAATTGTAGTAGAACGACTCGTCCCCAAAGTCGAACGCGATCGCGAACGGTACGGCCATGTTGTGGTAAGCGCCGGCCTGCCCCAGGTTCACGGGATTGCCGGTCGTACGGCCCGTGTTCGTGATGATGAGTGGCGAGTAGCTCACGATGTGCAGGAGCTGCGGGAAGCCGTCGCGGTCGTAGGTCGGCAGCGTGAACGAGCCCTGGCCATCGGTCTGCACGGTCTTGCCGATCTGGCGCGCGAACAGCGCCGGGAACGAGCGAACCTGGTGGCGATCCACGAGGCCGCCGGACTGCCAGCCGGCCGAGATGCTCGTGCCGGCGGCGACGTAGGTGGTGAAGTCCGCGCCGCCCGACGCGAGCGGGGGCGCGGTGATGGACTCGATCTTCGAGCACGGTCCCTGGCAGCCGGCGAGCGCCAAGGAAAGCGCGAGCACGGGCCCCAGGCGAAAGCGCATGGACGTGTGCATGGTCGTTCCTCCGCTCACCAGTGGTACGCCAGGGACGCGCCGAATGCGTTGACATAGGACTTGTAGACGCCGTCGAAGCCGTCCCGCTCGCGCGTCTCGGTCGAGCGTTTCTCCACGAACAGGAACAGGTTGTAGGCGTCGATCGTCCACTTGCCGCGGACGAGTCCCAGGCCCACCGTCGCGCCGTGCCGGCTGGCGTCGGGCAGGAGCGGCGTCACGGATTCCGCGGGCGCAGCTGCGGGATCGAAGTAGTAGCCCAGCCGGTAAGTGTAGCGCTCGAGCCGGTGTTCGGCGCCGACGCGCACGGCATACGTGTCGTGGTAGTTCTCGATGATGTCGCGGTCCAGCGACGGGTCGGAGGCGAAGTGGAGCGGCAGCTTCTCGAACGCCGACCAGCCGGTGAAGATGCCATCGATCGCGTAGGTCCAGTCCGGCGTGGGTTCCCACGCCAGACCCACCGAGAACATCGCCGGGAACTCGAGCTCGGTGGCGACCTTCTGGTTCGCGGGCTTGCCGGCCGCGATCGTAGCGTCGAGCGCGGCGTCGCCGGTGGGGATCTGCTGGAACGTGGCCTTGCCGTCGTCCACCTTGACCTTGACTCGCGAACGATAAGTCAAGCCGAGCTTCCAGTTCGTCCACGGCTGGCCGAGCAGCGCGCCGTGGAAGCCGACACCTGGTTTGAAGTCGGACTTGAGCTGCGCGCGCAGCACGTTCACGGGTTGGCCGCCGTCGGTGATGAACGTGCCGATGTTGTTGAGTTCGACGCGCGCATAGAGCGCGTTCGCTCCCGCCGCGATGCTCCACGTCTCGGTGGGCGCCCACGCCAGGCTCAAGGAGCCGTTCAACGTCTCGAGCGTTGCCTTCGTGACACGCTCTCTTCCCGTGAATCGCTCCGGGTTCTCCCATTCGATCCCGAGGCCGAACGGCGCGTTCACGCCCACGCCGTACGCGAGGCTCGAGCCCAGGTGGCTGGCCCAGTACACCGCGGGGGGGAAGAAGCTGCCGTTCACCATGGCCTCGCTGGTGCCGTAGCCCGGGAAGGGATCCACGCCGGCGAAGCTCGTGCGCGTGGACAACCCGGTGCCGCCGAGCGACAGCTCCGTTCCTGCGAGCCGCGGTAACGCGGCGGGGTTGTAGAACTGGGCGGTGGCGTCGTGCACGGAGGCCACGTGGGCGCCGCCCATGCCGAGCGCCGCGGCGCCCTGCTCATAGATGCCGTAGCCGGCGCCCTGCGCGGCCGCGGGCGCCAGGAGGGCCAGCGCCACGGCCCACGCCCTGCGAGTGCTGTTCATGGATTCCTCCAGGGAGGGATCGCGTGAGGATCAATTCGCCGGCGCGGTCGGCGCGCCGGCGTACATATGTTCGATCAGGTAGGCGAACGTCTGGGACACGATCTTGCGACGCACCTTGAGCGTGGGGGTGAGTTCACCCGCGTCGGCATTGAGGTCGCGTTCGAGGAGCTCGAACTTCTTGATGGTCTCGAACGGAGCGAGCCCGGCGTTCAGTTCGTCCACCACGCCCTGGTAGAGCGCGCGCACGCCGGGCGACTGCAACAGTTCGCGCCGCGTGCCCATCGGCCAGCCTCGCTCCTTGGCCTCGGCATCGAGATTCGCAAAGTTCGGCACGATCAGCGCCACGCAGAACGGGCGCTGGTCGCCGAGCATGACCGCCTCGCTCACCCAGCGCGAAGTCTTGAGCTTTCCCTCGAGCGGCTGTGGCGCCACCTTCTTGCCGCCCGCCGTGACGAGCAGGTCTTTGAGTCGGTCGGTGATGCGCAGGAAGCCTTCCTCGTCCAGGTGCCCGACATCGCCGGTATGGAACCAACCGTCGCGCAGCGCCATGCGCGTGGCCTCCTCGTTCCGGAAGTAGCCCTGCATGATGCCCGGTCCGCGCGCGAGGATCTCGCCCTCGGGCCCGAAGCTCACCTGCGTCCCGGGGATTGGCGGGCCCACGGCGCCTGGACGCTCGCGCCCCGGCACGTTCAGGCAGATGACGGGCGAGGTTTCGGTGAGCCCGTAGCCTTCGATGATCGGGATGCCGATCGCGAAGAAGAACTCCATCACCTTGGGCCCGAGCGGCGCGCCACCCGAGATGCAGAATCGGATGCGTCCGCCGATCCGCTCGCGCACCTTGGTGCCCACCAGGCGATCGGCCACCAGGGCCGCGAATCCGAGGAACAGGCCGGCCGTCTTCCCCGTGAAGCGAAGCTGCGCCACCTTTCGCCCGACGCCCACGCCCCAGCTGAAGATGGCCCTGCGCAGCGGCGGCTGCGTCGCCGCGTTATCCATCACCCGGGCGTAGACCTTCTCGTAGAAGCGCGGCACGCCGGTCAGGATGGTGGGCCGCACCTCCTGCGCGTCCGCGGCCACCGTGTCCACGCTGCGCGCGTAAGCGATGGTGGCGCCGGCCGCGATCATGGCGTAGAGGCCGGCCATGCGCTCGAAGATGTGGCAGAGCGGAAGGAACGACAGGCAGCTGTCGGTGGGCCGGAGCTCCACGACCTTGAGGCATGCCTCCACGTTCGAGGCGATGTTGTCGTGCGTGAGCATGGCGCCCTTGGGGTCGCCCGTCGTGCCCGACGTATAGATGATGGTGGCGAGGTCGCCCGGGCGGGTCGCGTCGGCGAGTGCCCTGAAGCCGTTCGGGTCGGCGGCGCGGCGTCGTTCACCGTCGGCGTGCACACCGCTCCAGGCGCGCACGCGTGGATCGCGCGCCGCGGGCGGCGGGTCCATGACCACGATCGTCGCAAGCCGCGGCAGCGAATCCACGACGCCGAGCAGCTTTTCGAGCTGGGCCGTGTTGGACAGCACGATCACGCGTACCTCAGCATTGTCGAGGATGTAGCGGCACTGGGGCGCGGTGAGCGTGGGGTAGATGGGCACCGTGACCGCGCCCTGTCCGAGCGTCGCAAGATCGGTGATCGCCCACTCGTAGCGGTTCTCGGACAGGAGTGCCACGCGATCGCCGCGACGAACGCCAAGCGCCGCCAGCCCGAGCGCGAGGCTCTCCACGTCGGCGCGCGAGCGCTCCGACGAAAGTGATTCCCAGCGGCCCTTGCCCGCGACGTCGGCGATGCGGCGCATGAACAGCGCGGGCTTGCGATGCTGCGCCACCGAGTCGAGGAAGATGCTGATGAGCGTCTTCGGCATGGCCCCTCCGTGCGCGGCCCTACGGGGGCCTCCGGGGCCCACGGCGCTGGAACGCGCAATTGGTAGCACCGCCCCAACTCCAAGCCAAGCCATGCGTCTCGCACTTCGAACATCGACGCGGTCAAGCGGTTCACGTTGCATCGCGTGGGCGGTTGACAAGGCCGAACGCGCCGGCGCAAGGTGCCGGGTCGTGCGGCGCATGACGTGCCGCGCGCGGGGAGGACGGCCATGCACACGACACGGGAGCGTGCCCGACGCGCCCGGCTCTCTGCCGCGCGTCGCCTCGCGACGTTCGCGACCGCAGTCGCGCTGTCCTTCGTCTGGGCCCCGGCCGGGCGGGCGAGCACGCCCGAGGAAGCGATCGCGGCGGGCGACCAGCACTACGCCGCCGGCCGCCTCGCCGACGCGCGCAGCGCGTATGCGGAAGCCGTGAAGGCCGCGCCCACGCTCGCGCTCGCGTCGTGCCGGCTGTCGCGCGCGGAATCCGAGCTGGGCGAGACGCAGAAGGGCGACGCCCAGCGACTCATGTGGGCCGAGGCCGTGAAGCACGCGCGCGATGCCTTGCGACTCGCTCCCGACAGTGCCGCGCCGCACGTGTGGCTGGCGGTGGCGCTCGGTCGGCAGGCGCTTCGCGAGGGCCCGCGCACGCGTCTCGCGCTCTCCAAGGAGATCAAGTCCGAAGCGGATCGCGCACTGGCGCTCGATCCGGGCAGCGGCCGTGCGTGGCACGTGCTGGCGGTCTGGAACATGCGCGTCGCGAGCCTGAACGCGATGGAGCGGATGGCGGCGAACGCCGTGCTGGGCGGCGTACCGAAGGGGGCCTCGCACGACAACGCCGAGCGCGCGTTCCAGAAGGCGATCGAGCTGGAGCCCGCGTACGTGAATCACCGTGTCGAGTATGGGCGTCTGCTCAAGGAGCTCCGACGGCCCGCCGACGCGCGCCGCGAACTGGAGAAGGCGCTCGAACTGCAACCCACGAGCAGCGCGCTCGACGCGCGCTACCAGGCGGAGGCTCGAGCCCTGCTGGAGAAGCTGCCCCGCTGATGGCGTTTCCGAGCGGATGGATCCTGGCGGGGGTGCGCACGCCGTTCGCCAAGGCGGGCAGCGCGTTCAAGCGCATCCCGAGCTACGAGCTTGGGCGTATCGCCGCGGCCGAAGTCATCGCGCGCAGCGATCTCGATCCCGAGCGGCTCGACGAGGTGGTGTTCGGCCACTGCGCGATGCCGAGCGAGGCCGCGAATTCGTCGCGCGTGGTGGCGCTGCGCGCCGGCGTTCCCGAACGCGTGCCAGCGGTGACCGTGCACCGGAACTGCGCCTCGGGCATGGAAGCGGTGGCCAACGCATGCCACCGCATCGGCTCCGGCGACGCCAAGCTGGTGCTGGCGGGCGGCATGGAGTCCATGAGCCAGATCCCGCTCCAGTTCAGCTTCGAGTACTCGGACTTTCTCGAGGGGCTCATGCGGGCGAAGACGCCGCTCGCGAAGCTGGGCGTCGCGATGCAGTTCCGCCCGCGACTGCTCACGCCGCGCATCGCGCTGGCGGAGGGGCTCACCGATCTCGTGTGCGGCCTCAACATGGGCCAGACCGCCGAGGTGCTGGCACGCGAGTTCCGGATCACGCGGGAACGTCAGGATGAGTACGCACTCCAGAGCCACCAGCGAGCTCTCGCCGCGCGCGAGAAGCTGCGCGAGGAGATCGTGCCCGTGTACCCCGCCCCCCGATACATCGCCGTCCGTGACGACGTGGGTCCGCGCGAGGGACAGACGTTTGAAGCGCTCGCCAAACTCGTGCCGTACTTCGATCGCAAGAATGGCACCGTCACGGTGGGCAACAGCTGCCAGATCACCGACGGCGCTGCGGCGCTGCTCGTGGGCGACGACGAGACCGCGAACGGCTGGCCCACGCCGCCGCTCGGCCGAGTACGCGCGTTCGCGTTCGCGGGGCTCTCACCGCGGCGCATGGGCTTGGGGCCCGT
>JAHFBW010000199.1 GCA_023249845.1 Candidatus Eiseniibacteriota bacterium | reverse complement strand
GCCTCACGCCCATGGTCGGGCGCTCGCACGGCGTGCACGCGGAGCCCATCACGTTCGGGTTGAAGGCACTGTTGTGGTCGGAGGAGCTGGGCCGCGGGCTCGACCGGCTGCAGGCCGCGCTCGCGGAGTGCGCGGTCGGCAAGCTGAGCGGCGCCGTGGGCACGCTCGCGCACCTGGACGCGGAACTGGAGGCTCGCGCGCTCGCGCGGCTTTCGCTCGAGCCCGAGCCGGTCGCGAACCAGGTCGTGCAGCGCGACCGCCACGCGGCGCTCGCGTGCGCGCTCGCCGTGCTGGGCGGCACGATGGACAAGATCGCGGTCGAGGTGCGGCATCTGATGCGCACCGAGGTCCGCGAGGCCGAGGAGCCGTTCGGCGAGCGCCAGAAGGGCTCCTCGGCAATGCCGCACAAGCGAAACCCGGTGCGGTGCGAGCGCGTCTCGGGCCTGGCGAGGCTGTTGCGCGGCTACGCGCTCGCGGCGCTCGAGAACCAGCCGCTCTGGCACGAGCGCGACATCAGCCATTCGTCCGTCGAGCGTGTCGCGATCCCTGACGCGTTCCTCGTCGCGGATTTCATGGCGCACGATCTCGCCCACGTGCTCGAGGGCCTTCGCGTGAACGAGGCTCGCATGCTCGCGAATCTCGAGTCGGGCGGCGGGCTCGTGCACTCGCAACGCGTGCTGCTGGCGCTCACGGGATCCGGACTCGCGCGCGACGAGGCGTACCGCATCGTGCAGCGCCACGCGATGGCCGCGCTCGACGGTGGCACGCCGTTCCGGGATGCACTCGCCGCCGACCCGGCTGTGACCGGCCGGCTCACGAAGGAACAGCTCGCGGCGTGCTTCGATCTCGCCTACCACCTCCGGCACGTCGACGCGATCTTCGCGCGCGCCGAGGAGCCGCTCGCGTGAGCGTGCTCCTGGCCGGCCGCGACGCATGGACGCGCGAGGAGGCGGCCGACCCCGCCGCGGTCTCGGCGAGGCTTCGCGCTCGCGGCGTTTCGCTCGAACCCGACGAGGTCACGCTCCTCTCCGAGCAGCTTGGCCGGCCTCCGCGCTGGGCCGAGGCGGTGCTGTTCGGGATCCTGTGGAGCGAGCACTGTTCCTACAAGAGCACGCGCCATCTCCTGAAGCGCCTGCCGAGCAAGGCACCGCAGGTCCTGATCGGCCCGGGCGAGGACGCGGGCGTGGTCGCACTTCCGGCGCCGTGCGACGATACCGTGCTGGTGCTGGGCCACGAGAGCCACAACCACCCGAGCCAGGTGCTGCCCGTCGAAGGCGCCGCGACCGGCGTCGGCGGCATCGTGCGCGACATCGTCTGCATGGGGGCCGAGGTGGTGGGCGTGCTCGACTGTCTGCGCTTCGGCGATCCGCGCTCCGGCGTGCACGCGCGTGACGTCATGCGCGGCGTCGTCGAGGGCATCGCGTCCTACGGCAACGCGCTCGGCGTCCCGAACCTGGGCGGCGACACCGTGTTCGACGCGGGCTACGACCAGAACTGCCTTGTGAACGCCATGGCCGTGGGGCTGGCACCCGCCGCGAGCGTGATCCGGAGCCGGGTGCCCGAGGGGCCGGGGCCGTGGGTGTTCGTGCTGGTCGGGAAGCCCACCGACGAGAGCGGCTTCGGAGGCGCGGCGTTCGCGTCGGGCGAGCTCTCGGATTCGGACCAGCGCGGCGCGGTGCAGCTGCCAGACCCGTTCCTGAAGCGCGTGCTGAACGTGGCGACGTACGAAGTTTTCGCCCGCGTGCGCAAGCGTGGAGTGCCGTGCGGCTTCAAGGACCTTGGCGCGGGCGGGATCGCGTGCGCCACGAGCGAGCTGGCCGCCGCCGGTGGCTGCGGCGCCGAGCTGTCGCTCGAACTCGCGCATCGCGTCGCGCGCGAGCTGCCGCCCGAGGTGCTGCTGTGCGCCGAAACGCAGGAGCGTTACTGCTGGGTGGTTCCCGAGTCGTTCGCTGCGGAACTCTGCGAGGTTTACGAGCGGGAGTTCGCGCTTGCCAGCGTTCACCCGGGTGCCGGCGCTCGCGTCATAGGCCGCGCCGTTCCCGAGCGGCGTTACACCGTGCGCTGGCAGGGCGAGACGCTCGTGGACTGCGAGGTGGACGCGATCACCGCGGGCCGCCGCATCGAACGGGCATCCGTAATGCGTGAACGCGCGAAGCCGCCGCGCGCCAGGCGACGAGCTCTCGATTCGCGGAAGGCTCTGCTCACCATGCTCTCGGGCCTGCACGTCGGATCGCGCGAGTACCTGTGCCGGCACTACGACGGTGATGTCCAGGGACGCACGTGGCTTCGAGCCGGCGAGGGCGACGCCGCGGTGCTGCGCGTCCACCCGGAGCGCGCGATGGGTGTGGCATTCGGCGTGGCGGGCAACCCGTTCTGGTGCGAGGGCGACCCCGCGCGAGGCGCGGAACACGCAGTGGCTGAGGCGACACGCAACGTGGCCGTCGTCGGGGCCCGCCCGTGGGCGCTCACGGACTGCCTGAACTTCGGGCACCCGGAGGACGCCGAGGTCATGGGTGACCTGGAGGACACGCTTGCCGGTCTTTCGCGCGCGGCCGAGAACTTGGGCGGTCTCGCCACTCCCGGAGCGCCGCTCCCGTTCGTGAGCGGGAACGTGAGCCTCTACAACCAGGTCGGTCGGGTTGGGATCCCGCCCTCGCCGATCGTCATGTGCGCCGGCGTGATCGGCGACGTCTCCCAAGCGCTCGGCATGGGAGCGCGTGCGGCGGGCCATGTGCTCGTGCTGGTGGGCGACGACCGCGACGGCCTCGACGGCTCAACGTACCGGCGCGACGTGCTGCGCGAGCGAGGCGGTCCGCCGCCGCCGCTCGACCTCGAGCGCGAAGCCCGGCTTCAAGAGCTGGCCGTGGCGGTGGCCGAGGGCGGCTGGGCCTCCGCCGCGCACGACGTCTCGGACGGCGGCCTGGCGGTGGCGCTCGCCGAGATGCTGCTCGGTGCGCCCGACGACGCTGTGCTCGGGGCGGAGGTGGATTTGGAGCCTTTCGAAGTGGACCCAGCCGTGGCGCTGTTCTGCGAGCGGCCGGCGATCGTCTACGAGGTGCCGTTCGAACGACTGGCGCGCCTGTCGCAGGCCGCGCGCGATCGCGGCTTCGTGGCCTGGCCCGTGGGAACGCTGGGGCACCAGCCCACGCTGCGCGTGCGCCTGCCGGGAGGCGAGACGCTCTCGTGGAGTGTCGCCGAGCTGGCTCACGCGTCGAGCCTGGGCCTGCGCCGCGTGTGGAACGAGGAGGGCGTGTGACCGGCGTGCGCGTAGCGGTGCTGCAACTTCCCGGCGTCAATTGCGAGAACGAGACGGAGCGTGCGCTCGCCCGAGTTGGGCTCGAGCCTGAGATCTTCCGGTGGACGAGGGCACCACGCGAACTCGCCGACTTCGACGCGTTCATCCTGCCCGGCGGCTTCTCTTACCAGGATCGCGTTCGCGCCGGAGCGCTGGCGGCGAAGGACCCGCTCGTGGAGGCACTCGCCGCGCGCGCCGAGAGCGGCGCTCCGGTGCTCGGCGTATGCAACGGAGCGCAGGTGCTGGTCGAGGCCGGGCTCGTCCCCGACGGCGGCCATGTCGACGTGGCTCTCGCGCGCAATCGCATGCCGGACCGGGTCGGGTACTACACGCGCTGGGTGTGGTGCCGCATCGAGGAGACCGCGTGCGTGTTCACGCGCGGCCTGCCCGCCGGCACGCTGCTGCCGCTGCCGGTCGCGCACGGCGAGGGGCGGTTCACGTCTGCAAAGCGACGACGGTTGGCGAAGCTCGTCGAGGCGGGCCAGGTGCCGCTTCGCTACGCCACGCCCGCGGGCGCGCCGGCCGTGGGCCACCCGGACAACCCGAACGGCTCCGAGGAGGCCGTGGCGGGGCTCTGCAACGCGCGTGGAAACGTGCTGGCGCTCATGCCGCATCCCGAGCGCGCGGCGGACTTGGGAGCCGTGTCGCGCTCGATCGGGGGCGACTGGGGCCGCCGACGCGACGCGGCGTCCGCGGCCGCGAAGGGATCGGCGTTCGGCGACGGCCCGGGCCTCGAGCTGTTCCGCGGCCTGGCGCGCCACCTGGGGGTCGAATGAGGCAGATGCGCCGGGAATCGGACCGATGAGCGCCGACGCCGCGATGCTCCAGGCCTTTGTCGAGCTGCGCGCCGAGGACGTTGAGGCCACGAGTGCGTACGAGGTGGCGCACACCCGGCTCGCCGCAGGCGCCCGGCTGCGAACGCTTCGCCGGGTGCGCGTGTTTGAGATCACGGGGACACTGCCCGACGCCCAGGAAGCGGAGGCGCTGTTGCATCGGTCGACTCGGTTCTATAATCCGGCCAAGGAGCGCTGCACCGTCCGCACGTCGGCTGCGGAGGCGGCGCCGTTCCAGCTCGACGAGTCGCTCGTGCTCGTGCTGGACCGCGGGCTCGATCGCCGGCCAGCGGCGGAGCGGTGGTGGCGCCACGAGACCGGTCACAAGGTCGAGGTGCGCGAAGGCTTGGCGTGGGCGCTCCGGTTCGAACCCGGCGTGGACTCCGCGCGCGAGGCCGAATCGCTCGCGGCGGTCGAAGACCGTGCGACCGGCCTGTTGTGCAATCCCCACTTCCAGGACTGGCGGCCCGGAACCGGCGTGTCACCGCCGTGGCCGTGGCTCACGGCGCCCGAGAAGGGCACCAAGGGGAGGGACGCATGAACGGCGCACACCCCGGCAAGTGCTGGCACGAGGAGTGCGGCGTGTTCGCCGCGGTGGGCGTGCCGCAGGCGGCTGCGATCACCGCGCTCGGCCTGCACGCGCTCCAGCATCGCGGACAGGAGGCCACCGGTGTCGTGGCGAGCGATGGTGCCTCCTTCCATGTCACGAAGGGCATCGGGTTGGTCGCAGACGTGTATCGCGACGCGCATCTCGAGAACGTCCCCGGCCAGCTCGCGATCGGTCACAACCGCTATTCCACGGCGGGTGGCCTGACGCTCGAAAACACGCAGCCGTTGCGCGTCGTCTACCGGGGCGGCTCGCTGGCGCTCGCGCACAATGGAAACCTCACGAACGCGCGCGAGGTGCGCGCGGGACTCGAGGAGTCGGGCTCCATCTTCCAGACCACGCTCGACACCGAGGTGTTCCTGCACCTGATGGCGCTCTCCGGGTCGCAGCAGGTCGAGGAGGCGCTCGCCGAGGCCGCGCGGCAGGTCAAAGGGGCGTACTCGCTCGTCGTGCTCACGGAGCACGCCGTGGTGGCGCTTCGTGATCCTCACGGGTTCCGGCCACTCTGCCTCGGACGCCTGGGTGACGGCTACGTCGTCGCGAGCGAGACCTGCGCGCTGGACCTGGTGGGAGCGGAATTCCTGCGCGAGGTGGAACCCGGCGAGATGGTGACACTCGACCCGCACGGGCTTCGCACGCGACGCGTGCTGCCGGCGGCCGAGCCGCCCCAACACTGCGTGTTCGAGCACATCTACTTCTCGCGGCCCGACAGCGTCGTGTTCGGCGAGACGGTGGACCGCGTGCGCCGCCGGCTCGGCCAGCAGCTCGCGCGCGAGCATCCCGCGGACGCCGATCTCGTCATCGCGGTGCCGGATTCGAGCAACTCGATCGCGCTCGGCTTCTCGGAGGAATCCGGACTTCCCTACGAGCTCGGGCTGATTCGCAACCACTACGTCGGGCGTACGTTCATCCAGCCGAACCAGCCCGGCCGGGACTTCGGCGTGCGCGTCAAATTCAACCCCGTCGCGGAGGTGCTTGCGGGCCGGCGCGTCGTGGTGGTGGACGACTCCATCGTCCGCGGCACTACGAGCCGGAAACTCGTCCGCCTGCTTCGCCGCGCCGGTGCCACGCAGGTGCACTTCCGCGTCGGTTCGCCGCCGGTGACGCACCCGTGCTTCTACGGTATCGACACCCCGAGCCGGCGTGAACTCATCGGCGCCCTGAAGACGGTGGCGGAGATCCGTGAGTACCTGGGCGTGGACTCGCTCGGCTACCTGTCGCTCGAGGGCATGCTCGCGACCGAGCGCGAGCCGCGCCGGTTCTGCCGCGCGTGCTTCACCGGGCAGTACCCCGTCCCGGTGGATCCCCAGGCGCGGAAGTTGTCGCTGGAGGAGACCGAGCGCGCGCGCACCTCCGCCCGCTGATCGCTCGCCCCCTGCCGCGTTCGAACGTGCGCATTCCAGCGCGTTCGCGCGTGGTGTGGTTGACACTCCTCTCGCGCTCTCCCTACATTCGCTCACCCGATGCGCGATGGACGCGACCGGGCTCCCGTGGAAGGCGCATGTCCCTGCGACAGCTCATGGCCCAGCGGCGGGCCAAGATGGACGACTGGCGGGCGCTCGGCTGCGAGCCCTACGCCTACCGCTTCGAGCCGACGCACACGGCTGCCGAGCTGCTCGCGAAGGCCGACCAGGTCACCGAGGAGCCGGGAGAGCGCGTGCGGGTGGCGGGTCGGCTCGTGGCGCGGCGCGGG
>JAHFBW010000198.1 GCA_023249845.1 Candidatus Eiseniibacteriota bacterium | reverse complement strand
GGGGCGGCGGCGCCCTGGAACCCGGGTGTCACCGGACCCTATCCCAACGTGAGTCTCTTGGTGGTGAGCGGGGCCACGGTCTACGTGGGTGGTAACTTCACGGGCATCGGCGGGCAGCCCCGACTCCGGATCGCCGCGCTGGACGCCGCGACAGGGGTGGCCACGGTCTGGAATCCTGGCTCGAGCGACCAAGTCCGCGACCTCGTGGTCCAAGGATCCACGGTCTATGCCTGCGGGTACTTCACCAGCATCGGCGGGCAGTCGCGCAAGGGCATTGCCGCCCTCGACGCCACGACAGGAGCGGCCACGACCTGGAACCCGAACTCCGACGGCATCGTGGACGCGCTCGCGTCGAGCGATTCCACACTCTACGTGGGCGGGCGATTCACCAGCATCGGCGGACAGGCGCGCGGCCGACTCGCGGCATTCGACATGAGCACCGGGGCGATCGCCACCTGGAACCCGAATGCCGATCACAACGTCTTCGCGCTCGCGATCAGCGGCTCCACGGTGTACGCGGGAGGCTACTTCACCAGCATCGGCGGGAAGGCGCGCAATTATCTCGCCGCACTGGACGCGACGACCGGGGCGGCGACCGCGTGGAACCCAAACGCCGGCGGACCCATCCGCGCTCTCACAGTGAGCGGCTCGATCGTTTACGCGGGCGGGTACTTCGGCTGGATCGGCGGGCAGGAGCGGAGCTGCATCGCCGCTCTCGATGCCACGACCGGAGCCGCAACCGGATGGGATCCCTACGCGAATGAATTCGTCTTCGCCCTCATGAGGAGCGGGTCGACCATGTATGCAGGTGGGCGTTTCGATGCCTTGGGTTCGAGCCGGAGCGGCATCGGCGCGGTCGATGTCGCGACCGGCGCCGTCACGGCGTGGAACCCGAACGCGATCGCTGAGGATTACCCGTTCGTGAACGCGATCGCCGTGAGCGGCTCCACGGTGTATGCGGGCGGGCTCTTCACCGGCATCGGCGGACAGCCTCGAAACAACCTCGCGGCGCTCGATGCCACGACGGGGGCCGCCACCGCATGGGACCCGAACGCGAACAGCGAGGTCCATGCGCTCGCGGTGAGCGGCTCCACGGTCTATGTGGGCGGAGGCTTCACCCACGTCGGCGGCCAGACACGCGGCAGGATCGCGGCGCTCGATGCGGCGACGGGGTCGGCCACCAACTGGGACCCGGCCGCGGACCACCTGGTCAGCGCCCTGGCCGTGAACGGTTCCACGATCTATGCGGGCGGAATGTTCAACAACATCGGCGGACAGACGCGCGTTGGCATTGCCGCCCTCGATGCCGCGAGCGGGGCGGCGACGCCATGGAACGCGAATGTCCGTGGAGCGGTACGTGCACTGGCAGTGAGTGGCCTCACGATCTACGCCGGTGGAGCGTTCAGCAGCGTCGGCGGCCAGGCACGCAGCAATTTCGCCGCCCTGGGTCTCGCCACACTCGACGTTCCGGGGCCGGCAGATCTTCCGCTCTCGCTCAGGCTCGAGAACTCCCCCAACCCCTTCCGAACAATGACGAGCATCACGTATGCCCTTCGCTCCGAAGCGCAGGTAACGCTCGAGGTGTTCGACCTGGCGGGGCGGCTGGTGGCGACGTTGCTCCGCGACCGGTGGGTCACGCCCGGGGTTCATCAGGTAGAGTTCCGGCGCCACGGGCTCCCCAGCGGGGTCTATCTCGGTCGCCTGCGATTGGGCCGCACCGTGCTCAATAGGAAGATGCTCATCCTGGAGTAGTGCGGAAGAGCGGCGGATGCTCCGCCGGGCGCGGGAGTTGCGCTACTTCGCCTCGCCGCCCGCCGGCCCGTCGTCCACGACGAGCGCGTCGGTGGTGAGCACGAGCCCGCCCAGCGCGCCGGCGTGCTGCAGCGCGCAGCGCGCCACCTTGGCCGGGTCGACGATGCCAGCGGCATCGAGCGACCCGAATGCCCCGGTCATGGCGTCGAAGCCGAACCAGCCATTGCCGGAGCGCACCCGCGACATCACCTCGTCGCCATCGGCGCCGGCGTTGTGAGCGATCTGCCGCGCCGGCGCAGAGAGCGCCGCGGCGATGACGTCGCGCCCCGCGTTCTCGAACGAGCGCAGCGAGAGCGCTTCCACCACCGCCCCGGCGCGTAAGAGTGCCACGCCGCCCCCCGGCACGATGCCCTCGGCCACCGCGGCCCGTGTCGCCGCCAGCGCGTCCTCGAGCTGCGAGCGCCGACCGTGCCGTTCCAGGTCGGTGGGTGCACCCACGCGCAGCACCGCCACGACGCCTGCGAACCGGGCGAGCCGCTCGCGCACGGCGTCGCGTTCGGCCGTGGACCTGGCGTCGCGTGCCTCGCGCTCCAACTCGCTCATGCGAGCCCGCACGGTCTCGGTCCGTCCACCGCCGCGCAGCACGATCGTGTGCTCCGTGCTGGCCGTCGCGCGCCACGCACGCCCGAGGTGTTCAGCGCGAACGCTTCCCGCGCCGAGCCCGGTGGCGTGGCCGAAAAGCGTCGCGCCGGTGACGAGTGCAAGGTCCTCGAGCAGTTCGCGACGCGCGGCCGTGGAACCGGGAGCGCGCACCGCCACGCCCGGAGCCGTGCCGCGAAGCCGGTTCACGACCATGACGGCGAGCGCCTCCGTCTCGATGTCCTCACACACGCACAGGAGCGGCCGCTGCTGCGAACTCGCCAGCTCCAGCGCCGGCACGATGTCAGCGGCGCGCGTCAGCACGCCATCCACCACCATGACGAGCGGGTGTTCGAGCACCACTTCCATGTCCTCGGCATCGGTGATGAAGTACGGCGAGGCATAGCCACCCGCGAAGCGCACGCCGTCCACCACCTCGAGCGTCACGCCCATCCCCTGACCCTCCTCCACGCTCACGACGCCGTGGTGCCCCACTGTGCGGAGCGCCTCGGCGATCATCTCGCCGAGCATGGGATCGCCGGCCGCGAGCGACGCCACTCGCACGACGTCACGCTCGTCCTCGAGCGGACGCGCCTGCGACGCGAGGTCGGCGAGCGCGGCCGCGACCGCGGCATCGATGCCGCGCCGGATCGCCACCGGGTTGCCGCCGGCCGCCACCGCCGCGAACCCGTCACCGACGATGCGGTGCGCGAGCACGGTCGCGGTGCTCGTGCCGTCCCCCGCTTCCTGACCGGTGCGCAGCGCCACCTCGCGCAGCATCTGCACGCCCATGTTCTCGAACGGGTCGGGCAGCTCCAGCTCGTGCGCCACCGCGATACCGTCGCGCGTGATGGCGGGCATGTGGCCATGCGAGCGGTCCAGGACGACGCTGCGGCCGCGCGGCCCGAGCGTGATGCGCACGGCACTCGCCAATTGGTCGATGCCGCGCCACAGCGCGCGGCGGGCGTCATCGTCGAAGCGGACGCGCTTCCCCATGCGAGACGGTCTCCCTGCCGTGGCGGCCCCGAACCCGCGGGGACGCTTCGACTGGCCCGCGCGGTTCTCGCGGGTCCCTCGCTGAGTTATCGGCGCCGCGGGCTCGAGGATTCACGGGAACGTCGGACGCCGGCTTTGGCCCGTTTGGGCTTGGGCTTCAGCACTTGTTCCGGCACGACGCCCTGAACGGCCTGGATCAGTTCAGGCGGCGCCCCGGGCCGTCGCGCGGCTTCTCGGAACCACTGGTAGGCGGTGTTCGTGTCGCCAGCCTGCATGAACGCAGACGCGGCGTCGAACGCATAGCTGCTGCTGTCAGGATAGGCGATCGCCAGCCGCCGGAACTCCGCGGCGGCCGCCCGCCAGTCGCGGCCGCCCGCAAGCGCCGTGGCCAGCGAGAGTCGGTCGGTCTGCCAGCGCGGATTGACCTGGCGCTCGGCCGAGTCGGCGGCGGCGGTCAATGCGAGCGACGTGGTGTCGTCCACGGCGCCCCGCTTCACCTCGAGGAACTTGCCCACCTCGTCCATGCGGAAGAACAGGTCCGGGCCCGAGGGTTCATTCGCGGCACGTGGCACATACGCGCTGTAGTAGCCGCCCTTCAACGTCGGGTCGCGGTACCAGACGCGCACCGCGGGGCCGTCGCCGGCCAAGAACCCGACGTTGTTCGGCAGGCGGACGAACCACAGCCTCGAATGCGGTGGGAGACTCGGGTGCGCGAACATGAGGTTCTGCTTGATGTCGGCCACGAACGCGCCTGCCCGTCGCTGGTACGCGGCCTCGCCCCAGTCGTCCGACAGTGTGGCCGCGCGACCCGCGCCGATCACCGCGAGCGCTCCGAGGAACAGCATGGCGAATCCCGACTGCCGCGCCAACAGCCGTCCGATGCCGAGCCAGGCTCCGAGCGCGGCGAAGTGCGCGTAGTAGGCGTGCCAGCCGAGTCCCGGAAGGAGCAGCGGGACGGTGCCGAGCATCCACCACGCGAACGCCACCGGCAACACGCCACGCAGTCGCGCCGCGCGCGTGCCACCCAGGATATCAGTGGGGCGCGCGTCCGGGCGTGCGAGCAGTTCCAAGAACGCCACCACGAGGAACGCGCCGCGCACCGCATCCCACCACACCGCGCGCCAACCGCCATCGGGCGCCGGCCAGAGGTCGAGCGACACCACGGAGAGCGCGCTACGGAGCAGCGCGGTCCACGGCGGCACCGCCGCCGGGGACGGCGGAAGCGCGGCGGAGGTCTCGCCCCACAGCCGACCCAGCACGAGCGGGTGGGCGAACGCCCAGGCGAGGCCAACCAACAGCGCCGGCGCCATGCGCAGGACGGACTCCTGCCACGGCCGCCGCGTCACCCACGTGTCGTGCGCGAGGAACAGCAGCGGAAGCGGCGCCGCCGTCTCCTTGCTCGCAAGCGCCGCCGCGTACGCCAGCGTGGCCCAACCCGGGCGGCCCGTGCACCACGCGAACAGCGACAGCAGCGACAACAGCAGCATCCACAGGTCCTGCGCGCCCGCGGACCACAGTAACAGCAGTCCCCAGCCGGGAAGCGTCACCACGCCCGCCACCGCCACCGCCGCCGCGGGCGCGCCTGCCAGTCGTCGCGCGAGCGCCCAGTACGCGGCGAGCACGCCGCCCGAGAGCACGACGCTCGCCAAGTGGAACGGCCACTCGACCGGGCCGAATGCGCGCTGCAGCCACCAATAGTGGAACTCCCGTGACCACGGCCGCCACCAATGGAACGCGAGGTGCGTGAAGCCCCACAGGTTAGCGAAGTTCTTGCGCGCGACGTGATCGAGGAAGACGTAGTCGTCGTTCAGGAACGGCAGCCCGAACGCGTCACGGAACCGCGCGAACAGGAACAGCACGAGCAGGCCCATGCCGACCGCGCGTCCCGCGGGGAGCAGGGTCTGCGCGTGCCGGCCCCGGCCGCCTAGCGTCGCCATTCCGCGAGGAACACGTTGGTCTCGCCCGGCACGCGGCCGCCGCGGTTCGCGCAGAACACGAGCCAGCGGCCGTCGGGACTGAACATCGGGAAGCTGTCGAAGTCGGGATCGCGTGTCACCGGCACGGGCTCGCCGCCCGCCGCCGGCACGAGAAAGAGATCGAAGTTGCGGCTTCTTGGGTTCTCGTAGTTGGACGCATAGATGATCGCGCGGTCGTCCGGGGTCCAGTAGGGCGCGAACGAGGCGCCCGGCTTGTCCGTGATCCGCCTTGGCTTCGTGCCGTCGGCGTTCATCACCCACAGATCCATCTTCGACGGCTTGACCAGGTCCTGCGCGAGCAGCGTGTGGAACGTGGCGTTCGCCGCCGAATCGTCCGTGCGATGTGTGCGCCACACGATGCGCTTGCCGTCGTGCGAGAAGAAAGCGCCGCCATCGTAACCCACCGAGTGCGTGAGGCGCGTCAAGCCTGAACCGTCGAGCTTCATCTTGTACAGGTCCACGTCGCCATCTCGCTTGCTCGTCCACACGAGCCAGCGCCCGTCCACGCTCACCGTGCCCTCGGCATCATAGCCCGCGTGGTCGGTGAGCTGGCGGAGATCGCTGCCGTCCGGCCGCGCGCTCCACAGGTCGTAGGTGGAGTAGAGCGGCCACACGTAGCCCTGGCTCATGTCGGGGTTCGGCGGACAGGAGTCCCCGCCGGCGTGCGTGGACGCGAACAGCACGCGCTGGTCGCGGTCGTGGAAGTAGCCGCACGTCGTGCGGCCCCGTCCGGTGCTCACGCGCGTGCGCGCGCCGGTCGCCAGGTCCATGACGTACTGCTGGTCGCACGGCCACTCCTCACCCGACCACTGCCAGATCAGTTTGCGCCCGTCGTGACTCCAGTACGCCTCGGCGTTCTGGCCGCCGAACGTGAGCTGCCAGAGATGCGCGAAATGGCCTTCGCCCGGCCGGATGAGCGAGTCCGAAGCGACCGCCGTGGCCGGCACGGGGCGGAACGGTGCCGGCTTTGGCGCGGCGGTGATGAGGAACACGACCAGCGCCGCGGCGGCGAACGAAGCACGCACGTCAGGGTCTCCTTCCCAGCGTGGCCACGAGATCCATCTCCCTTCCTCCGCGCCTG
>JAHFBW010000197.1 GCA_023249845.1 Candidatus Eiseniibacteriota bacterium | reverse complement strand
CGCGCCACGTGCTGGCTTCGAAGATCTCCTCCATGCGGGGCTCGATCATCGAAGCCAGCACGTGGCGCGAGATCTCCTTGTCCCCGCGGCCGCCGACACCGGAGACGCTCACCGTCTCATCGCCGTTCACGAGTGCCGCGAGCGCCGCGCCATGCTGGATCTTGATGGCCTCCGCCTTGTCGATGGGCGTGCGCAGGCCGATCGCGATGTCGCTCGTCACGTTCGCGCCGCCGAACGGGATGATGCTCGTGTGGCGCACGGCGCCCTCGTGGAACACGGCCACGTCGGTGGTGCCGCCGCCCAGGTCGAGCAGCACGACGCCAAGGTCGCGCTCGTCCTCGTCGAGCACCGCGGCGGCCGAGGCGAGTGGCTCGAGCGTCAAGTCGTAGACCTTGAGGCCGGCCCGCTGGATGGCGCGGCATATGTTGCGCGCGCTCGTCACCGCTCCGGTGATGATGTGTACCTCGGCCTCGAGGCGCACGCCGCTCATGCCGACCGGGTCCTTGATGCCGTCTTGCTCATCCACGATGAATTCCTGCGGGATGACGTGGATGATCTCGCGGTCGGTGGGGATCGCGATCGCCTTCGCAGCCTCGATGACGCGCTCGACGTCCGCGGCGGCGATCTCGTTGTCCTTGCGGCTGACCGCCACGACGCCACGGCTGTTCAGGCTGCGGATATGGTCGCCGGCGATGCCCGCGTGCACGCCCTTCGCCGAGGTGCCGGCCATGCGCTCGGCCTCCTCGACCGCGCGCGTGATGCTGGCGACGGTCTTCTCGAGGTCCACCACGGCGCCACGGCGCAGGCCCTCGCTCGGAGCGTTTCCGACCCCGACGATGCGCAGTTCACCGGTAGGTCCCTGATTGGCGAGGATGCAGGAGATCTTCGTGGTGCCGATGTCCAGGCCGGCGAACGTCCGTGTTGCCTGAGCCATGGGGGTCCCTCCCGCGTTGGCCTCAACTCTCGCGCGATGTCGTGCTCGTGGCGGTAGGGCTGTCGGGCTTGGCCCCGCGCACCACGATCTGATCCTTGAACCGCACGTCCACCTCGCGGGGCGTCATGCCCTTGGCCGCGAGGTCGGCGAGCGTGGCTCGCAGGCCCGAAAGCTGCCGCGCGCCGTTCGGCCACACCGGACCGATCACGCGCACGCCGTTCAGGAGCACGAGCCGCGTGAGCCGGGAGTCGGAGACGTCCACCTCCGAGACCTGGCCGGTGAGCCGGAGACCATTGTCGCTCAAAATCGCCGTCCACGCGAGTCCCCTTCGCACCTCGGGGGTCTGGATCTGACTCCCGGGCCGATAGGCCGAGAAGTCCGGGCCTGCCAACATCGGGACATCTGCCACGACACCCGCCTGAAGCGGCTCCAACAGCACGCCATTCGCGTCGATCTCCCAGGGCTCGCCGTGCTCCACGACCAGCGCTGGCACGCGCTCCTCGACATGGATCTCGACCGATCGCAGCCCCACGCGCCGCACGCGCGCCGACTGGATGCGCGGCTCGAGCAGCACCATCTGGCGTGCGCGCGCCAGGTCCAGCCCGAACAGGGCCTGGCCTTCGCGAAGGCCGGAGCGCGCCCGCACCTTGGCAACATCGAGGTAGCGGGCACCGGTGACGTGGATGCGGCCGAGCACGAGTGCGCGCTCGGCGAGCTCGCCCCATGGGACCATGGCAAGCGCCCCCAGGACGAGCATGGCGACCAGCACGCGCAGCGGGCGCCGGAACGGCGAGCCGTGCTTGGGCGCGCGCCGCGCCGGCTGGAGCGCCTTCCCCTGATAGCGGCTCATCGGCGGCCTCCGGCGGGGATGCCGCGGCGCAGCTCGACGAGCATCTGCTCCCCAAGCCGCGAGACGTCGCCCGCGCCCAGTGTGAGCAGTACGTCGCCGGCGCGCGCCTCGCGAATCGCCGCCTCGACCGCCTCGGCCGCGCCGGCCGTGTAATGGACATGGCGAGCGCCCTGGTCGCGGGCGGAGCGCACCACCGTCTCGCCGGTCACGCCGGGTATGGCTGTCTCGCCGGCGGCGTAAACGTCCATCACCCAGACCTGGTCGGCGTCGCCAAAACAACGGCCGAACTCCTCGCGAAGCGACTCGGTGCGCGAGTAGCGGTGCGGCTGGAACACGACCAGCACCCGCCCGCCCAGCCCCCTCGCCGCGGCGAGCGTGGCCGCGATCTCGGTCGGGTGATGTCCGTAGTCGTCGAACACGCGCACGCCCGCCGCCTCGCCCCGCAGCTCGAAGCGCCGGCCCACTCCGTGGAACGCGGCAAGTCCCTCGGCGATGTGCGCGAACGCGACCTCCAGCTCGAGCCCAACGGCCACCGCGGCCATGGCGTTCAACGCATTGTGCCGGCCGGGCACGTGCAGTTCGATGCCCCCGAGCCGGCGCCCCGCGGCCTCGACCTGAAACGTCGAGCCCTGCGGCAGGAGCTTCAACTCGACCCCGCGGATCTCGGCCTCCTCGCGCGTGCCGTAGAGGATGTGACGCTTCGTGATACGCGGCAGCACCGAGCGCACGTTCTCATCGTCCACGCACAGCACCGCGACACCATAGAACGGCACCCGGTTCGCGAAATACGTGAATGCCTGGCGGATGTCGTCCAAGTCCTTGTAGTGATCCAAATGCTCGCGGTCGATGTTTGTCACAACGGTCACGGCGGGCGAAAGCCTCAGGAACGAGCCGTCGCTCTCGTCGGCCTCGGCCACGAGGAAGCGGCCGTGGCCCAGCTTGGCGTTGGCGCCGAGCGTGCGCAGCCGGCCGCCCACGACGATGGTGGGATCCAGCCCGCCTCGCTGCAGCACCGCGGCCACCATGCTGGTCGTCGTGGTCTTGCCGTGCGAGCCGCCGACGGCCACGCCGTACTTCATACGCATGAGCTCGGCGAGCATGTCGGCGCGCGCGATGACGGGGATGCCGGCCTCACGGGCGGCGGCGAGCTCGGGATTGTCGGGCTTCACGGCCGACGAATAGACGACGACCTGCGCGCCGTCCACGTTCGCGGCGGCGTGACTGGTGAAGACGCGGCCGCCGAGGGCGGTGATCCGGTCAGTGACGTCGCTGCCCTTCAGGTCACTGCCGGTCACCTGATAGCCCATGTTGAGCAGCACCTCGGCGAGGCCGCTCATGCCGCTGCCGCCGACACCGATGAAGTGGATCCGATGCGTTCGGCCGTACATCTTCAGTCGTTTCCTTCTGCGGTCACCTGCGAATCTCTGGTGTCGCGTGCGACGACGCCCACCCGAGCCGCTCCTTGTGCGGGCACCTGCGAGTCACGCGGGGCGAGGGGGCATTCGCCTCGGCGGTTCCCGCCTGCGGCGAATACCCGCCCTCGCCCCGCCAACATGCTCGCAGGTCCACGGATTCGAAGCCGATGCGACTTGGTCGCAAGTTCGCGAACTCCCAGCCGTTTCGTCACAAATGCCCCTCCTCGATGGCGGGTTCGGGCTCGTGGCCGGCGGTGCCCTCGCCCCAGGCGACGAGGGAGCGCGCGATGCGTGCGGCGGCGTCGGGACGCGCGAACAGGCGGGCGTTCGCGGACATGCGCGACAGCGCCTGGCGGTCCGCGAGGAGGTGGGCGATCTCGCGAGCGAGGCGCTCGCCGCCGAGTTCGTCGTCCTCGATCAGGACGGCGGCGCCGCGATCGGCGAGGTTCGCGGCGTTGACGCGCTGGTGGTCATTCGCCGCGAACGGGTACGGGATCAGGATACTCGGCCGGCCGCACACCGCGATCTCCGCCAGCGTCATGGCGCCGGCACGGCATACGACGAGATCGGCGGCGGCATATGCGAGGTGCATCTGTCGCACGAATGGCAGCACGGTCGCGGGCAGCTCCTCGCGCTCCACCGCCTGCTTCACGGCCTCGTGGTCCTCGCGCCCGGTCTGGAGGATGCACTGCACGTCCACACGGCCCTTCAGTCGGCGCAGCGCGTCCAGCGCCGCGGCGTTGATGCGCTTGGCGCCGAGGCTGCCACCGAACACGAACAGCGTCGGGCGCCGCGCGTCGAGGTGGAACTCGCGCAGGCCCTGTTCGCGCTCGCCCGAGAGGATGAACGCGCGCACGGGATTTCCCGTGACCTTCAGGTGATCGCGCCGCGGGAAGTAGCGCCTCGCCTCGAGGAACGACAGGTGCACCTCGTTCGCGATGCGCGAGAGCCAGCGATTCGTGAGTCCGGGGATGCTGTTCTGCTCCTGGAGCAGGAGCGGCACGCCCATGAGCTTCGCGGCCACCGACACCGGGCCGCTCACGTAGCCGCCGGTGCCGAGCACGGCGCGCGGCCGCTCGCTCATCACCACCCACAGCGCCTGGAGGAAGCCGAACAGGTTCACGAGCCCCGCCCAGGGCCAGGTCCACGGGCGACGGCGGGCGAAGCCCGCGGTCGCGAGCGTGCAAAGCTTGAAGCCAGCCTCGGGCACGGCCTGCGATTCGAGTCCGCGGCGTCCACCCACGAACAGAACCTCCACGCTCGGATGGTGCGCGCGCAACTCCTCGGCCACGGCGATGCCCGGGAACACGTGTCCGCCCGTGCCCCCGCCCGCGATGATGACCTTCACGCCGCCTCCCGGGACCAACGCTGCCTGGCGAGCGCGTCCTCATCGCCGTTCATGGCGCTGACTCGATAGAGCAGTCCGGCCGCGGCCAGGTTCACGAGCAGCGCCGAGCCACCGTACGACACGAACGGAAGCGGCAGGCCCGTCGTGGGCGCCAAGCCCGTGGCGACGGCGAGGTTCGCGATCGCGTAGAGGCCGATCTGCATGGTGAGGCCGCCGGCGAGCAGGCAGGCGAACGGCTCCGAGGCGCGCGCCGCCGCACGCATCCCGCGCCACAGGAAGAGCCCGATCAGTACGAACAGGATGGTCACGCCGATCAAGCCCAGCTCCTCGGCCAGGATGGAGAAGATGAAGTCCGTGTGCGCCTCGGGCAGGTAGAGAAGCTTCTGGAGACCGCCCCCGAGACCGCGGCCCAGGACGCCGCCGGAGCCGATCGCGATGAGCGACTGGTCGAGCTGCCAGCCGGCGCCACGGTGATCGAGCTGGCCGCCGAACACGAACCCGAGATAGGTGTTCACGCGCGTCATCATGTAGGGGTGCGTGGCGAGCGCCACCGCCACCACCGACGCGCCGGTAGCGAGCGGCGCAGCGAGGAGCTTGAACGGCGCGCCGGAAAGGAACAGCATGACGAACCCGGTGCCGAGGAGCAGCGCGGCGGAGCTCAGGTTCGGCTGCTTGAGGATGAGGCCCGCGACCAGGCCGAGCACGAGCAACGGCGGCACCATGCCGCGCCAGAATCCCAGTTCGGCGACCGGCCGGCGCTTGAGCCACCACGCCAGGAACACCACCGCCGCGAACCGGCCCAGGTCGGTGGGCTGCACCGACAGGAAGCCCAGCCTGAGCCAGCGCGTGGCGCCGTTCGACATGTGGCCCATCGCCACGACGAGCGCCAGCATCACGCAGGCGGCACCCAGGAGCCACGGCGCCATCGCCTCGAGCCGCCGAAGACTCAAGCGAGAGCATGCGAACAGCACCGCGACGCCGATCAGCGTGCGAACGAATTGCTGTCTGAGGAAGTAGTTCGAGTCCCCGTATCGCACGAACGCGTGAAACGAGCCCGCCGAGTAGACCATCACCAGTCCCACGGCGGTGAGCAGCAAGGCCAGTCCCACCAGCCAACGATCCCCACGCCTCACGCGGTCACTCCTCTCGCCGCGAGCCGCTCGACTTCGTCCTTGAAGCGGCGGCCACGGTCCTCGTAGTCGGTGAACATATCGAATGATGCGCATCCTGGCGATAGCAGGACCACCGCACCGTTCGCGCGCGCCGCCTCGTAGGCCGCCCGCACCGCGTCGGCGAGTGTCGCGGCGCGCTCCCCTGGCACGCCTGGCCACGCCCGCGCCATCGCGTCCGCGCCCTCCCCGATCAACACCAGGTGCCGCACGTGCTCGCGCACGAGCCCGGCCAGCGGCCGGAAGTCCTGTCCCTTGTCGCGCCCGCCCGCGATCAGCACGACGCGCTCGGGGAAACTTTGGAGCGCCACGCGAAGCGAATCCGTGTTCGTCGCCTTGGAGTCGTTGACGAAGCGCACGCCCTGGAGTTCGCCCGCGCTCTCCAGGCGGTGCTCGAGGCCGCGATACTCGCGCAACACGCGCCGCAGGACATCGGGGGTGGGCTCGAGCGGAAGCACCGTGGCGAGCGCGGCGAGCATGTTCGAGAGATTGTGCGGGCCGGGCAGGCGCACGTCGGAGCGCGCCATCAATCGCTCCCGCCCGCCGCGCCGCGCGAGCACAAGGTGACCCTCGTCGAAGAACGCGCCCTCGTCCACGGGCCGTGTTGCCGAGAACTCGCACGCAGCGGCGGCACCGGTGCGGCGCAGCGTCACCTCGGGATCATCCACGTTCCACACTGCCCAGTCCTCCTCGGTCTGTCGCGAGAACAGCCGCTGCTTGGCCGCGCCGTAGGCTTCGAA
>JAHFBW010000196.1 GCA_023249845.1 Candidatus Eiseniibacteriota bacterium | reverse complement strand
GGACAGCTCGCGGGAACTAAGGCATGAGCGAAGCGAAGATGTTTCCATGACCGAGCTCCCCATCGAACGCTGGCAGCGCACCATCGGCGAGGGCTACGCCGGCACGCGATCGCTGGACGACGCCTCGCTCCGCGGCGCGGTGGAAGGCGCGGTGGCGGCGCTGGACGCCGGCACGCTGCGCGTGTGCTCGCCGCCCGCGAGCGCCAGCGGCGAGTGGGTGACGCACGCGTGGTTGAAGCAGGCCATCCTGCTCTACTTCCGCATGCGCGTGAGCGCGCCGCTCGTGGCGGGGGATCTCGAGTACTTCGACAAGGTGCCGCCCAAACGGAACCTCGAGGCCGCGGGCGTGCGCGTCGTGCCTCCGGGCGCCGCGCGCTACGGCAGCTTCCTCGAGCCGGGCGTTATCCTGATGCCCGGCTTCGTGAACATCGGCGCACGCGTGGGCGAGGGCACCATGGTGGACACGTGGGCCACCGTGGGCTCGTGCGCGCAGGTGGGGCGGCGCGTCCACCTCTCGGGCGGCGTGGGCATCGGCGGTGTGCTGGAGCCGCCGCAGGCGCAACCGGTCGTGATCGAGGACGACGCGTTCATCGGCTCGCGCGCCATCGTCGTGGAAGGCGTGCGCGTCGGCTCCGGCGCCGTGCTCGGCGCGGGCGTCGTGCTCACCGCGAGCACGACCATCGTGGACGTGACCGGCGCCAAGGCCATCGAGTCGCACGGCTTCGTGCCGCCGATGAGCGTCGTTATCCCCGGGACGCGGCCGAAGCGATTCGCGGCGGGGGAGTACGGCGTGCCCTGCGCGCTGGTGATCGGTACACGCAAGCCGAGCACCGACACCAAGACCAGCCTGAACGACGCGCTGCGCGAGTTCGGCGTGGCGGTGTGAGCGGCTACGGCTTGAGGAAGACCATGTGCCAGCTCGGCATGCCGGCGCCGATGGCCGCGCCGAAGAGTGCGCCGACCGCCCCACCCAGGCCGAGGCCGATCGCGCCCCCGGCGACCATCGCGGCGCCGGAACCGTACGACCCACCGTATGAGTCGACGGCCGCGCCGAGCAGCGCGCCCAGCACACCGGCCGCGCCACCGACGGCCAACGCACCCCGGAGCGCGCCCTGCCCGGCGCTGGCTCCGCGCATGTCGATGCGATCGATGTCCCGCCAACGGAGAGCCTGGAGCCCGGCCACGGATTCGAGCGACGGCTCCGCGCGCAGCCCCGAGAGTCCCACGGTGTTCGCCTGGGACGCGTATCCGTGGAAGCGGCCGAACGAGCCGTCGATCCGGAGCAGGCGGCCGGCGTCGATGCGGCTCAGCGCGCGTTGCACTTCGGGCCGCGCATCGGCGTCGAACGCTGAGGCGTTCGAGGCCGCCGTGTCGTTCGGCGCGCGCGTCGTGTCGGCGGCGACGGGTGCGGTCGCGAGCGTGATGTTCGCGGGCGTGCCGTTCGCGACGGAGTCGGGGGCTGCGGGAACGCCTGCGGAGTCCGTGCGCGCGGTCGCGGGTGCGGCCTGCGCAACGACCTGGCGCTCCGGCACGACCGGCGCGACGTAGAGCGGCCGTTCCCGGATGACGCGAGCACCGAGGTATCCGCCCGCGATCCCGCCGACCAACACACCGGCGAAGAAGTAGTTCCGGACCTTGTGTGGCTCGTCGGTGCTGTAGCCGTTCGGGTAGGCCGGCAGGATCAGCCCGCCGAGACCGCCCATGACCGCCCCCATGATGCGGCCATAGGTCGTCCGAGTGGTCACGACATCGATGCGCTCGACACGCGACCACGGAAGAGGGTCGCTCGGCGGCGCGGCACGCCCATGGGGCGAGATGCCGTGAAGCCCGCGCGCATCGAGATCCTCCGCGCGGCACTCGAAGCGCTCGGCGCCGTTCGTCACGCGAAGCACCTGGCCCGAACGATGTCGGCGGCGCATCACCTCGAGCATCGTGGGTTCGGGCGCGGTGAAGCCGTTCGCAGGCGCCGAGCTTTCCGGAGCCGCGGCGAGCAGGAGCGAGAGCGCGAGGCTGGCGATCATCGGTTTGTGGTCCTCCGAGGATGGACGGGGTGGCCGCACCTCACGGTGCGTGGTAGAGCGGCTCCCAGATGGGGAAAGCGACTCCATAAGCGAGCCCGATCGATCCGCCGCCGACCGAGCCCGCCAATCCGATGAGGAAGCCACCCATGAGTTCGTCGAGACCGTTCTCGTGCGCCCACACACCGCCACCGATGACGCCCAGCAGGGCTCCGGCCCCGACACCGCATGCCGCGGTCCGCAGCGGACTGCGGCGTCGCACTTCGATCGTCCGGATGTCGTCCCACGCCAGGAGTTCGACCGGGCCGGACCACGTGCGTCGCGGATCCTGAGCGAGCGACGTCAGCCCGGAGTCGTGAACTCCCGCGACGTGCCCGATGAACATCCCCTGGCTCGTGCGCACGCGGAGCGGGAAAGCAGCCGTGCGTCGCGCCATCCGCTCGATGGCTCCGGGAGACCGATCGGACACGGGGAACTTCCCGAATGGCCCGAATGGCGTCACGTATTCCCGCTGCAACCGCGATCCATCCGCCGCGCGCTCATGCGCCGCGAGCGAAAGCTGCGGCGGGAGCGCGACGTGAAGGATGAGGAGCAGCCCACCAAGCTTCTTCAGGCCTGGCTCGAGACGGGGGATGGGTGGAGGTCGCCCCGGCCTCGGAAGGGGGAAGCCGCCTCCGGTCGGCCGGCGGACCGGATCGCACGTTGCGGGTCGGACCTTGCGGGAACAAGGGAATTCGCGGCGAACCGCTGGCGGTCGCCGGATCCATCGCGTTCCTTGACCCCCTCGGAAAGGCCCCCCTAGACTCAGGGAGACGGCGCTCATGCCGTGTGCGAGGTCGATCAGAAATCGCGTTCGGAGGCAACGACTTGGCGACGATCCGGCTGGAAGGACTCTCGGTCTTCGGGCACCACGGCGCCCGCCCCTATGAAAAGGAGGCGGGGCAGCGGCTGGAGGTGGATCTGGAACTGGTCCCGATGGACGAGCGCGCCGAGTCCAGCGACAAGCTCGCCGACGCGGTGGACTACGACATGCTCTACCGTACGGTGCGTGAAGTGGTCGAAGGACGTAGTTTCCACCTGCTCGAGACGCTCGCCGCAACGGTCGCGAGCACCATCCTCGAGCGGTTCTCGATCCGGCGTGTGAAAGTGCGAATCGCGAAGCAGAATCTCGGCTGGACCACCGGTGGCCGCGCGGTCATCGAAGTGGTGCGGGAGCGTGTCGCGTGAGGGCGTTCATCGGGCTCGGCTCCAATCTCGGGGATCGCGAGGCCAACCTGCGCCAGGCGCTGGAGTACCTCGCGCAGGCGCCGGAGACCAATGTCGTGCGTGCCTCGTCGCTCTACGACACCGAGCCCGTCGGCGTCGAGGACCAGCCGCACTTCCTGAACGCCGTCGCGCAGCTCGAGACGCAGCTCACGCCGCGCCAGCTGCTGTGGAACCTCATGCTCGTCGAGCGCCGGCTGGGCCGCGTGCGCTCGCAGCGCTGGGGCCCGCGCACGATCGACCTCGACCTGCTGCTCTACGAGGACGTCGTGATCGAAGAGCACGACCTCGAGCTGCCACACCCCGAAATCGCGAAGCGTTCGTTCGTGCTGGTGCCGCTCGTCGAGTTGGAACCGCTGTTGCCGCATCCCGTGACCCGCGAGACCATGCTCGCGCTGCTGCAACGACTCGGAGCGCGCCCGCTCGTCAAGCACGGCTCGCGGATCTGGAACTGATCGCGCGTGCAGGCGTCCACGGACGGACGGAGTGAGCGGCGAGGGGAGCGTCGCGCGTGAGCGTGGGCGAGAACCGGTACCTGGTGATCGAGGGCGTCATCGGCGCCGGCAAGACCAGCCTGTCGCGCATGCTCTCGGACCGGCTGTCCGCGCAGCTCGTGCTGGAGGAGGTCGAGGAGAATCCGTTCCTCAAGGACTTCTACCGTGATCGCACGCGCTTCGCGTTCCAGACCCAGATGCACTTCCTGTTCAGCCGCTACCAGCAGCAGCGGAACCTGCGCCAGACCGATCTGTTCAGTGACAAGCTGGTGGCGGACTACCTGTTTCAGAAGGACCGCATCTTCGCGAGCCTGAATCTCGTGGACAAGGAGCTGGCACTCTACGAACGGCTCGTGGGCTGGCTCGAACTGGACGTCGTGAAACCGGACGTGGTCGTGTACCTGCAGGCCAGCACCGACACGCTCATGGAGCGCATCACAAGGCGGAACCGCTCGTTCGAGAAGGACATGGACCGCGATTACATCGAGCGGCTGAACGCGGCGTACAACCACCACTTCTTCCATTACCATGACACGCCGTTGCTGGTGGTGAACACGAATCGCATCGACTTCGTGAACCAGCCCGATGACTTCGAGGACTTGTTGAAACGGATCCTTTCGCACCGGCAGGGGACGCTCTACTACACGCCCCTCGAGAAAGGTGGACCCGTATGAGCGGCGAGGCCAAGGTGGGCGCGGGCGTCCCGCGCTCCAAGATCACCGCCCCGGCCGTGGTGGCGCTCAAGCGAAAGGGCGAGCCGATCACGGTGGTGACGGCGTACGACTTCCCCACGGCGCGGCTGGCGGACCAGGCCGGCGTCGAGATCCTGCTCGTGGGCGATTCGCTGGGGACCGTCGTGCTGGGCTACGAGAGCACGCTGCCGGTGACCATGGAGGACATGCTGCACCACACGCGCGCAGTGACACGCGCCAAACCCAGCGCTCTCGTGGTCGGCGACATGCCGTTCATGAGCTACCAGGCGAGCACTGAGCAGGCGGTCGCGAACGCCGGGCGGTTCGTGCAGGAGGGCGGAGCCGACGCCGTGAAGCTGGAGGGCGGCGCGCGCGTGGCGGAAGCCGTGCGCCGTATCGTCGAGGCCGGCATCCCGGTCATGGGCCATCTCGGTCTCACGCCGCAGTCCGTGCTCGCGTTCGGCGGCTACAAGGTGCAGGCACGCGGCGAGGCCGACCAGGAACGCCTGATCACCGACGCGAGGACGCTCGAGGCCGCAGGCTGCTTCTCGCTCGTGCTCGAAGGCATCCCGGCGCGACTCGGCGCGACGGTGTCGCGCGAGCTGCAGATCCCGACCATCGGCATCGGCGCCGGGGTCCAGTGCGACGGGCAGGTGCTGGTCTCGCACGATCTGCTCGGGCTCTTCCACGGTCACCAGCCGAAGTTCGTACGGCGCTACGCCGAGCTCGGGGAGGCCACGCGCGACGCATTCGCGCGCTACGTCGCCGACGTGAAGGCGCGCCGCTTCCCCACGGACGCGGAGAGCTATTAGGTGCCCCCCAGGCCACGGCCCCGCGCACGGAAGCGTCCGGCTCGCGCGCGTTCGCTCGATTCGCTGCGCCGCGCGCTGGCCTCTCTCCGCGCCCGCGGCGAGCGCGTCGCGTTCGTGCCCACGATGGGGGCACTGCATGAGGGGCACCTGTCGCTCGTGCGTCTCGCGCGCCGCAGCGCGCCGCGCGTCGTGGTGAGCATCTTCGTGAACCCGCTCCAGTTCGCCCCGGGGGAGGACTTCCGCCGCTACCCGCGGCCGCTCGCACGCGACCGCGCGCTGCTCGCCGCGGAGGGCGTGGACCTGATCTGGGAGCCTCGCGTCGAGGACGTCTACCCGAAGGGTGACCGCACGCGCGTCTACGTCGAAGGGCTCTCGGACGTGCTCGAGGGTTCGTCCCGGCCGGGCCATTACACCGGCGTGTGCACGGTCGTTGCGCGACTCCTGAACGCCGTGCAGCCGGACCTGCTGTGGCTCGGTCAAAAAGACGCGCAACAGGCACTCATCTTGGAGCGCATGTGCGCCGACCTGCTGCTGCCCGTTGAGGTGCGGCGCGGCCCGACACTGCGCGAGGAGGACGGCCTCGCGATGTCGAGCCGGAACTCCTACCTGTCGCACGCCGAGCGCCAGCAGGCGGTGGCGCTGTCGCAGGGCCTGGCCGCCGCGTGGATCCTGCTGCGCGAGGGGGAGCGGAGCGCCCAGCGGCTCGCCGCGGCGATCCGCCGCGAGTGGGACGGCTACCCGCTCGTGCGCGAGGACTACATCGCGATCGTGGATCCGGCTTCGCTCGAGCCGCTCCAGCGCGTGCGCGGCCACGCGCTGGTGGCGGTCGCGGCCCACGTGGGACCGGCACGCCTGATCGACAACTTCCCCTGGAGGGCCCGGTGAGCCTGTCGCACGCCGACGTGGCCGCGGTCGTGCTGGCCGCGGGCATGGGCAAGCGCATGAACAGTGACTTGGCGAAGGTGCTGCACGAGATGGCGGGGAAGCCGTTGCTCGCCCACGTCGTCGCCACGCTCGACGAGCTGGGCGTGGGCCGCAAGGTGATCGTGATCGGGCATCAGCGCGAACGCGTGCGCGCCGCATTCGCGGACCGGCCCGACCTCGAGTGGGCGGTGCAGGCCGAGCAGCGCGGCACCGGCCACGCCTGCATGATGGCCGAGCCGGTGATCGCGGGCTTTCGAGGCACCGTGCTCATCGTGTGCGGTGACAC
>JAHFBW010000010.1 GCA_023249845.1 Candidatus Eiseniibacteriota bacterium | reverse complement strand
CCATCCTCGAGCACCTGTTCGCGTCGCGGAATAGCGTGCGCAGCGCGGTGCTACTCGTACAGAAGGAGTACGCCGAGCGCCTGGCGGCCGCGGCGGGCACGCCCGAGTACGGCTCGTTGACGCTGTTCGCGCGCTACCACGCTCTCTTGGAGCCGCTCATGACCGTGCGCGCCGGCGCGTTCTGGCCGCGGCCCGACGTGGACTCCATGCTCGTGCGCTTCTTCCTGCGCGAGCACCCGCCAGTGGAAGCCCCCGAGGCGCTCCTGTTCCGCATCATCCGTGCGTCGTTCCAGCAGCGCAGGAAGCAGCTCGCGAACACCCTCGAGAACGCGCTAGGGCTGCCGCGCCCCGCGGTCGAGCGACTCGGCCGGCAGGCGGGCATCGCGCTGTCGCGGCGCGGCGAAACGCTCACGCTCGACGAGTTCGCGAGGCTCGCACGCGCCGCGGCGGATCGCGGCATCGACGCCTGACCCCCACGGTCGAGCTTCGTGCGGCGGGGCAGTCCGATCGTGACCAGTCGCGAACAGCGCGGAGCCAGGATGGCCGAGCGCGTCGTGAGCGTCAGGGAGGGACCGGCAGGGGCCGGGCCCGGGCGTTGGTCACGAGCGGAGCTGCCCCGCCACACGAAGCGACGCCACGCGGGCTGGAGTCGCTACCAGATCCCCAGGCGCACGAACCGCACGCTGGCGCGGCCGGCGGAGTCGATGACGGCGCGGAACCGGTAGCCGCCGGTGCCTTCGACGTAGTCGCCGCCGTGCGATTCGATGCGGCGCCCCGCGAACCGGCCGGTGATCCACAGCAGGTCTTCCCCTTTGACGCGCGGGCGAACCTCGACACTCTCGCCCGGCGCCAGCGACGGCACGCGCACGGAGTCTCGCTGCGTCCGCACCCAGATCTGGTCCAACCGGCGCCCGGACGCGTTCACGACGCGCACACGCGGCTGCTCGCCGCGGCCGCAGCCCAGCACCGACAAGCCGAGCACCACCGGGACCAGCACGCTCGCCAAGAACAAACACCCCGCGAACGGGGCGCCCACTAGGGGCGCGGGCCCGGCCCGCGGGGTGTGGACAGCGTCGGATGGGTGCTGCGGAGGCTTCACGGTTCGACGAACTTGTAGCCCACCTTGTGCACAGCCACGATGAACGGCTTCTCGAAGCCGTCCCCGAGCTTGCTGCGCAGGTTCGAGACGTGCGTGTCCACCGTGCGGGTCGTCACGCCCAGCTCCTCGTCCACGCCCCAGATCTCCTCGAGCAGTTCCTCGCGGCTCACGGTGCGGCCGCGATGCTCGATCAGGTACTTGAGCAGCTCGAACTCCTTGAAGGAGAGAGCCACCTGCTTGCCCGTCTTGTAGACCTCGCGCGGCTCGAAGCGCACTTCGACGTCACCGAACGAATAGGTGGTGGTGGGCGGGGCCCCCGTGTTCATGGGTCCGCGCGCCACGAGGCGCTTGACGCGCGCGGCGAGCTCCTTCGGGCTGAACGGCTTGGTCACGTAGTCGTCCGCGCCGAGGTCGAAGCCTTTGAGCACGTCGGCCTCGAAGTTGCGCGCGGTCATCACCAGCACCGGGATCTCGCGGTGGCGCTGGCGCAGCTCTTTCAGCACCGTGAACCCGTCCTTCTCGGGCAGCATGATGTCGAGCAGCACAGCGTCCGGCTTCTGCTTGAGGGCCATGCGCAGGCCTTCCTGCCCGGTCTTCGCGGTCAAGACCTCGTAGCCCTCGTAGCGGAAGTTGTGGGCCAAGCCGTCCAACAGGCCCTCTTCGTCCTCGACGATCAAGATCTTCTTCTTGTCGTTGTTGTTGGTCATGATCGTTCTCCAATGGCGCCGCGCCCACCGTCCCAAACCGGCAGCAGGATCGTGAACGTACTGCCTTCACCGGGTGCGCTGGCCACTTCGACCCGGCCATGATGCGCGCGAACCAGCATCTGGACAAGCGAGAGCCCGAGGCCCGCCCCCTTCACGGTGTGCACGAGCCCGGTCTCGACGCGCGCGAACTTGTCGAAGATGCGGTCCTGGTCCTCGGCCGGGATCCCGATGCCGTGGTCCGAGACCGCCAGCCGGACCATCCCTTCGCCTGCGTTCAAGGCCACCCGCACCTCCCTACGGTCCCTCGAATACTTCACGGCATTGTCCAGCAGGTTCAGCAAGCAGTGCTGGAGTGCCCGACTGTCGCCCAGCACCTGCGGCAGCACGTCGGGGAGCACGACGTCGTAGCGGAAGCCCCCGTCCTCAAGGCGCAGCCGGAAGCTGTCCATGGCCCCGTTCACGACCTCACGCATGTCGAGCGGCGCCAGTTGCACGGTGCGCTGGCCCGCTTCGAGCCGCGAGAAGTCGAGGATGTTGTCCACGAGCTGCGCCAAGCGGTCACTCTCGCGCGTGATCGTGCGCAGGAACTTGTCGCGTTCGGCGTCGGTCTGGTAGCGGCCCAGCTCGAGCGTCTCGGAGGCGAGCTTGATCACGGCGATCGGGGTCTTCAACTCGTGCGTCACGTTCGAAACGAAGCTCGTCTTGGTGTTCACGAGCTCGATCTGGCGCACGATGTAGCGCGCGCCAACGAACGTCGCGCCGAGGAGCACCAGCGTGAGAAGCCCGATGAACGCCATCTCGATGGACACGAGTCGGTTCGCGAACGCCACTGGTGACGTGGGCGTGGCGGACACGCGCACGGCATAACCCTCGAATGGGCCCCGCATCGGCTCAGTGCGCGCCGTGCGCGCGGTGCGATCGGACGAGGCCTCGCGCACGTGCGCCAGCTCGTGGCCGACCTGGTCGGTGACGCTGATCGCCAGGTGGCGCGTGGACTCGAGGCCACCGTACATGCGGGTGTTCCCGGGCAGGCGGTCCACGACCACTGCGCGCAGGTGCTCGGCCAGGAACGAGCGTGGGTTGAACCACCAGCCGCCCGCGCCCACCGCGACGCCGTCGGGTCCGTCGAGCAGCATGGCGGCGAACGGATGCTCGCGCTGCCCCGAAGGGTCCTCGCCATAGATGAGGAGCTGCCCGTCCACCGTGACGAGCGAGTAGCCCTCGAGCTCCTGGAGCGGCACGAACTGGGGTGCCTCGAACAGGCGCACCCGGCTCGCGAGCGCACGCCGGATCGCCTCCGTGTCCTCGCCGTCGCGTGCCGCGATCTCCGCCGGCCCGAGTGCCCCGCGCACCTCGTCAACGAGCTCGCGGTCGAACGCCTCGATGACCATCTCGGCGAGATAGGCGTTGTAGCGCCCCGACTCGGTCTCGACCTGGCGCGCCACCCGTAACGTCAGCCAGAACGCGGTCACGGCCAGTGCCAACGCGGGCACGGCCACGGCGCCGATCAGAAGGGCGAGGCGACGCTGGCGGGATCGGGGCAGGGACCACGGCAGGGACCACGACATGGGCACGCCGAGCCTATGCCGGGGCCGCGGCGCGCGCCACACCGGCGGCACGCCGGGTGACGCGGCCTTTGCAGCAACCAGCGGCTCTTCGGGCGTGGCCGGCAGCGCGCGCGAGTCAGGCATGCGGTGAGGCGGCAGACGGTGGGGTCATCTCCGGCACGCTCCAAGAAAAGGGCCGGTCCGCCTGCGCGGACCGGCCTGGAAGTTCGAGCGAGGCGCCGGTCAGCGCATCGCGACCGGCTGGCCGGTCATGGCGCGGATCTTCTGAACGATGACGCGGTCGGTCGACGTCATGAGCGTCATGCAGCCACGCTCAACGTTGACCACCTCGCGGTGCAGCTTGCCGCTCGCGATCGCACCGCGAAGCTGCTTGCACTCGTCGCACAGCTTCTGGCTGCTGCCCGCCGAGAGCGCCGCCAGCATGTGGTCGTGGCGCTTGGCGACCATGGACTGCAGCACCTTGACGTCGCCCGGCGAATCCGCCGTGTACACGACCATGGCGCCGTTCTTGAGTGGCACCACCTGCGCCTTGGCGCCCATCGCGCGCACGTCCTGCTCGCAGGCCATCCAATCGTCGCACGCCACGCAGTCGTGCGTCGCGGCAGTCGCGTGCACGGCGCACTTGGCGCCCATGCCGGCCGCACTCGCGGTGCCTTTCGCGTTGGCGCAGTGGTCCGCGCCCGTGCCCTTGGCCGTGTTGGACGCGATCACCGCGGACGTGCCGGTCGCCGGTGCGGGTCCCGCGCTCTTAGTCGCTGCAGTGGCCGCGCCCTTCATGGCGCAGCAGTCGCCGCCCTTGGCGGCCTTGCCGTTGGCGCTCGCCACCACGGTCATGGTGGTGACACCCTTCGACTCGCAACCCATCGCAGCGGCGACGGCGGCGTTGTTCTCGCAGGCGGCCCTCATGGCCGGCGTGCACTGCGCGGCCATCTCGGCGGTGCAGGCGCCACTGGCGGACTTCTTCGCCGCGGTGGCGTTCGCGGTCTTCGTGTTCGCGGCCTTGTGCGCGTCGCACGCGAGCGCCGTCGAGGCGGTACAGGCGCATGCGAGCACGGCGATGGAGAGCAGTCGCAGCGACTTCATGAAACGACCTCCCGGAAGGTGTCGAAGCCGAGGCTGCACTCGTTGGGGAGCACGCCCCGATGGGACATCTGTAACATCGGCCGGCCACGAAAAAGCGTGTCATTGAGGCATGCCGCCGGTGTCAGGCCGGTGCAAAAAGGCCGCTCTGGAAGCGGCCGGGAACGGAATGCTAACACGGCCGGGTAGGCTGGCCCACGGCGGGTCGGGCGGCCGGCCACCCCGGGTGCAAAGCCCCCACCCCCATCACCCGCGGCCGTTGACGCTCGCGCTCCACGCTCCTTAGTGTGCGCCGTCGTCCAAATGGTCAAACGCCGATCGGCCGCCAAATCGAATCGTGCCCCTGTCCTCGTGGGCGCCATCGTGGGCGGAGCCCTGCTGCTGTTCCTCGCGGGCGAGATGTTCGCGTGGTTCACGTCGGACTCCGGCCGGCTCGCGCTGTGGCGCCATCTCCACCTGGGCGACCGCGCGCACGCCGTGCGCATCGTGGGCAACCGCATCGAGCAGGGCCTGACGCGCGCCGGCATCCCACGCACGGCGGTGGCGTCGATGGTCTTGGACGGCGACGGCCCGTCGCTCAAGTGGCGCGTCACGCTGCCGCGCGAGGCGCCACCGTTGCTGGTCAACCACCTCATCACCCGGGCGGTCGAGGCGGGCGGCGCCGAAGTGCTGTCGGGGCGGGAGCGCGTGGGCAGGAACGGCGAGTTCGTGGTCGCGCTGCTCGTGGGCGTGCCGGGCCGACCCACGCACTCCGTCGAGTTGGTGCGCCCCGCTGCGCCCGAGGAAGGCTCCGCCGCGCCGACACCGCGATTGGCGGTGCTGCTCTACGCATCGGCGGAGGACGATTCGCTGCTCGCTGCGGCCTGCGCGCGCGATGAGGTGTTCGCGGTGGGCGCCGTCGCGACCGGCGAAGGCAAGAGCGAGACGCTGCGCGCGGCCCACGAGCGGCGCCGCGAGGTGGTGCTGTTCATGCCCATGGAACCGGAGAACTACCCGCGCGTGAACCCTGGTCCCGCCACGCTGCTCGTCAACATGCCCGCCGGGCGGATCGGCCAGGCCTTGCGCCGCGAGATCGACGTGGCACGCCCGGTCGTGGCGGTGGCGAACCTCATGGGTTCGTTCGCCACGCAGGACGAATCGTTCATGAGCGCCGTTTACGAGGAATTGCGCCGTGCCGAGCTGCCGTTCCTGCACGTGGGGGCGGTGCCGCGCGCCGTGTGCCGCCCGCTCGCCGCGCGCGTCGGGGCAGCGTACGACGAGCCCGACGTGAACCTGGACAGCGACGCGCGGCACGGTGACGTGCGGGGATTGGACCACGCGTGGAACGACGTGATCGCCCGGGCGCGTGATCAAGGCCAGGCGATCGCGCTCGTGCGCGTGACGCATACGTCCGCGGCGTGGCTCGCGCGAGCGTTCGACCGCGATCGCCTGGCAGGCGTGGAACTGTCGCCGCTCTCGACGGTGATCCGCCGGCCCACGGCGATTCATTGAGCCGCGTGCGGGTGGCGCCCGCGCGCGCCGCGCGGCTATCCTCTCCTCTCATGCAGCCTGGACAGGACGTCCTCGCCGCGCTGCTCGATGCCAGCGCCAGGACGTGGCGACTCTCGGACGGCCGCGGCTCCCTCGCGCGTGGCACCGCCTCGGGCGCGGTCACGCGTCGCGAGCACGCGCTTCTCTCGGCGCCCGGCGTCGGCCCGTGCGCGGACCGGCCGGCCGTGGCGCTGCTCCGGTTCGACGACCGCGTGACGCCCGAGGGTGGCCCAGCGGTTGAGCTGACGCCCGCGTTCTCGCTGTCGTGCCGCGCCGACGGCCCGCCCACGATCAGCGCGCGTGCCAACGTCCTGCCGCTGCTCGAGGGCTTCGCAGAGCTGCCGTGGCCGCGCTGGCGGTTTCGGGGCGACGGCTGGCTCCTCGAGCGTGAATACCGCCTGATCGAAGGGCACCCCGCGTTGCTCGCGACGTGGCGGCTCCTCGCTGGGGGTCCGGTGCGTCTGCACGTGGCGCCGCTCATGGTGGCGCGCTCGCTCGAAGGCCTCGAGCACGAGACCCCCGAGTTCCGCGGCGCCACCACCGGCATCCCCGGGCGCGTGCGCTGCGGCACCGTGGAGGGCTACGCGCCGCTCACGCTGTGGCACGGCGGCGCATTCATGCCGGCGCGCGCGTGGCATCGCGGGCTCGCATACCCCCATGACGTTCACGTCGACCCGGACGACCCCGATCGCGGCGCGGCCACGCCGTCCGAGGACGCGTTCCTGCCGGGCTGGGTGCAGCGTGAACTCGCCGAACCGGGTGCGTCGCTCCACATCGTGGCCTCGCCCGAGGAGAGCCTGTTCCGGAACCTGGCGAGCGAGCAGCGGCTTGGCACGCCACCGGCGCGAACGCTCGCGGACTGCCTCGCCATGCTGGACCTGGCCGAGGGCGAGCGGCGAGCGCGCTGGCACGACGCGGCGCGCGCCGGAGCCGAGCACACGCTGCGGTTGGCTGCGAAGGCGAGGGCGGCTCGACGGGCCGCGAACGCCAAGTCGCGCTCGCCGTCCCCGGAGGCCGAGCCCTCCTCGCTTGGGCCCCGGGACGCCGAGCTGGTGGCGAGGCTCGCGTCTCGGCTCCACGACGCGCTGCACGAGCGTGCCGATCGCACCTCGGTGCTCACCGACCCGGCTCGCGCCCTGGAGCGCGGGCCCGACGCGCTGCGCGTCGCCGCCGGTCTGGTGACGCTCCGCGAGTTCGACCTCGCGCGTGACATCGCTCGCGGATACCTCGCCTACCTGGACGAAGGGCTGGCCCCCGAGTGGTTCGATGCCGCCGGGATGCCGGTCTATGGAAGCCCGGAGAGTTCGCTGTGGCTCGTGCACGTCGTGGACCTGCTCGCGCGCCGCGACGACGACACCGAGCGCACGCTCGGGTTCCTGAAGGAAGGCGCGCACGCATCACTCGAAGGCGTGCTCCAGCACCTGCGCGCTGGCTCTCGCCATGGTGTCCACTGCGACCGCGACGGCTTCCTGTGGGCGGGCGAGGGGGACGCCGCGCGCGCCCGGGCCGACCTGAACGCGCTCTGGTACCACGCGCTTGTCGCCATGTCGCAGCTCGGCAAGCTCGCCGGGCGGCGCGAGCACGCGGCGTTCTACATGGCCTGGGCGCGCGAGCTCCAGCGCGCGTTCGTGGAGCGTTTCTGGGACGACGAGTCCGGCTCGCTCTTGCACGAGCTCACGCCGGACGGCCGCGCGCTGCGTGCGGTGTCCCCCGCGCATCTCTACGCCGTGTCGTTGCCGCCCATGTTGCTGCCCCCCGAGCTGGCGGTGCGGCTGGTGCGAACGCTGTCGCGCGAGCTGCTCGCCACGCGCGGGCTCCATCCCCGCCCGCGTGACGGCGCGCCGGAGCCGGCGTGGCTGGGGCCCTGGGCGGCGGCCACGCTGCGGGCGCACGGCCGCGACACGGCGAGCGCGCACCGGGTGCGCGCGGTGCTCGAACGTTGGTGTGTCGCTGGCGAGGCGGATGCGCACGAGATCAGTGCGCGTGGCGCGGCCGACCTGCTGCGAGCGTTCGTCGAGGAGCTGGACCACCGCGTGCCGGCCGAGGCGCTCGAAACCCAGACCGACCTGTTCCGCTCAAGCTAGTATCCGGTCCCAAGAGTAGCTTGTCACCAAGGGCGTCGATGCGCCCGATCCTGCAAGGCTGGACGACGAAGTCGTATCAAGAAGATACGTCGAGGAGGAGCAACGCAGCAGGGCGGGTGCAGCGGCGTCCGACTGACAAGCTACTCCTGGGACGTGACAGCAGTCCGGACCATCCATGAGCCCGTGGCCTGCGAGGGCTCAGTGGTTCGTCGTGTCCGGCACGACAGGCGCCGGTGGCGGAGAAGCCGGCGGTGAGGACGGTGGTGGCGGCGTGGGGCTCGACGCCTGCTTCTCGCCGAAGAATCCCTCGAGCAGGCCCTTGGCCGCGGAACGCAACGTGTCGCGCGCGTTTCCCGCCGAGACAGGCGTCCCTCGCCCTCCAGTATCCCGCGGCGCGCCGAGCTTCTCGAGCAGGGCCCGTCTTGCGGCCTCCTTCGCGTCGGCCTCGAGCCTCGTGCGCTGCTCGGTGAGCGCTTCCGCGGCGCGTCCCGCGAGCCGCGCGCGCATGGCGTTCGTGTCCCAGCGGACGCGCGGCGACCTGGCGAAACCCGTGACGTGCAGGTCCAGCAGCATGCGCCCCTGCGCGTCGCTCAAGGCGCCGGCCGCCAGCGCCGAGCGCGCGCCAAGCGCCTCCACCGCGGCCGGCGGCAACGTCACGCTCACCGCGTAGTCGAGCGCGCCGTCGAAGCCCACGGCGCCGGCCAGCCGCCACTCGCCATTGGCGCCGGTCAGCACCACCGGATCTGTCACCACGCGTCCGTTCTCGATGCGCAACGGCAGCTCGAGCTTGGCAAAGTCCAGCTGCTTCACCTTGGGCACTTTCACGAACTGCGCCACCGCCTCGAGCGCGGGCCCTGGCCCGAGCCGGCCCTCGCTGAGCGCCGCGAGTCCCACCAGCGTCAGCGTGCGCTTCAAGTCGTCCGGCGTCTGGCCGGCGCCCGAGAACGTGAGGTTCGTGCTGAGCGTGCCGGCGAGCAGATCCTTGAGCGGCGACCACGAGCTCATCAGCGCGTCGGCCTTCACCTTGTCCACCACCGCGTGCACGGCGTACACCGGCTTGCGCGTGTCGCGCAGGTCGAAGCGCGCGTCGCCGGTGACGGTTCCGCCATAGCCGTGCATCGCGAAGCGCGGCGACTCGAGCGCCGCCGGCGAGAGCTTCACATCGGCCTGCACCGCGGTCACGTCCAGTCGGCCCTGCTTCAACCGGTCGATGGCGACGCGGCCCGTCCCGCGCGCATTCGGCAGGAACGGCGCACCGGGCGTCGTCGGCAGCAGCTCCGCGAGGTCCAGGTAGGGCGAGCGGAACGCGAACTCCACGTCGGCCGGCGCCACCTTGGCCGGGTCCGCCATCAGCGCCAACGGTCGCGCCACGGTGGCGTCCATCACGAATGAGGACTGGCCGGCGTGGGCCGAGAGCTGGCGGATCGCGGCGCGGTGCGGCGAGAGCTCCACCCGGCCGTTCACGTGTTCCACCCGCTTGGGCAGGCCGGCGCCCTCCACGCTCACGTCCTTGAGGACCGCGGTGCCCGCGAGCGCCAGCGAAGCGGGATCGGCGGCTCGGCCCCGGCCGGAGATGTCCACCGCGGCGCGGCCGGCAAGGCTCGTGCCCTGTGGCGCGAACATCGGCGCCACCGCGGCCAGGTCCACATCGCCGCGCACGGCGAAATCCACGATCGGGTCTCGGAAGCGCGTCACCAGCAGTCGCGCCGCGACCTGCTGGCCTGAGACCGTGGCGCGCGCGTTGGGAACGAGCAGCGTGTCGGGCCGGAAGTTCGCCGTGAGCGAGAGCGCGCTCACCTCCGCCGGGGCGCCCGCGTAGCGGAACGCCGCGTCCTTCAACGTGAGCACGCCGCTCAACGCCGGGATGTCGCCGGGAGCCGTGCTGCCGCGTGCGGCGAGATCGAACGCCACGCGGCCGCGCCCCGAGAGCCCCTTCACCGCTCGTGCGTCGGCCACCGAGATCCACGACAGCACCTGTGCCAGGTCCACGTTGCTGCCGCGCGCCTTCAAGTCGTAGCGCGCGCGCGGTCCGACACTGTTCACGAGCCCCGAGAGTGCCAGCTTCGTGCTCCCAAGCTCGAGCGCCAGCTCCTCCAGCGCCAGCCGCTTGGATGGCGCATCGAACTTGCCCCGGTGACGCAGCCGCCATTCGAGCTTCGCGAGTCCCTGCTCGAGGTCGCTCGCGCGTGTCGCGGTGAGCGGACCGTACGCCAGCCCTGAGACCACGGTTTCGCCGCCCGTGGCCACGCGCGCGCCGCCCTGCTCCGCGCGGAGGCTCGTGCGCGTTTCCACCTCGAACGACGTGCGTCTCGCGGCGCGCACGTCATCGAGCAGCACGCCACCCCTTCGCACCCGGAACTCGCGTACATCCAGGTCCAGCGCGGGCGCGGCCGCCTGCTGGCCCTTGGGTTCCGCACCGATTCCGTCCAGGTTCGTCGTGCCATCGGCGCGCAGGAGCAGGTGGAGCGCTGGGCCGTCGAGCGTCAACCGCCGCACCTTCACCTGCCGCACGAGCAGCGCCCATACGTCCAGGTCCAGGTCCACCTTGCCCGCCGCGAACGCTGCGCCGCGCTCGAAGCCCCCGGGCTCGGCGAGCTCGAATCGCTTGACGGCGAGCCGCACCGGCGGAAACAGCGACAGCGACACGCTCTCGAAGCGCACGTCGCGCGCGAGGCTGCGCTTCAACTGTTCGCGCACGAGCTGCGTGGCGCGGGCCGGCGGCAGCAGCACGGCGAGTACGGCCCACGCGAGCGCGAACAGCACGATCGGCGTGGCGGCGATCCACGCCCATGGGGGGATGCGGCGCGGCGAGGTCATGCTCGGCTCTCTCCCTGGGCCCGAGCGATTCATGAGCCCGTGGCCTACGGGCGCCGGACACTCATGAAGCGCTGCGTTGCGGTCCCTTCTTCAAGCAAGCGTGCCTCGCATCATGCCACAGCGGCGCCGGCTCGCACGTGCGAAGCGCCGCTCGTCATACCCGCATGAGCGCCCGCGACAACGGTGGACGCCCTCCGAAGCCGCGCGTAGAGTCCGCCGCCATGACGAACTCTCCGCACGACGCGGCCCGTGTCATGGAGGTGGTGCGTGCGCACCGGTTGGTGGCGGTCATCCGCGCCGGCCGCGCCGACCACGCGCTCGAAGCCGCGCGCGCCGTGATCCGCGGCGGGATCGCGCTCGTCGAGGTCACGTACTCCGTGCCCGACGCACCCGCAGTGATGCGCCAGCTCGTGGCCGACGCGCACGCCGGCGTGGTGGTGGGCGCGGGCACCGTGTTGACGGCGCGGCAGGCGCACGACGCGCTCGACGCCGGCGCGCGCTTCCTGATCGCGCCCAACGTCTCCACGGCAGTGGCGGCGGTCGCAAGAGAGACCGGCGCGTTCTACTGCCCGGGGGCTTACACGACGGGCGAGATCCTGCACGCGGTGGATCAGGGAGCGCACCTTGTGAAGGTGTACCCCGTGGGCGTTGCGGGCGGCCCCGACTACATCAAGGTCATCCGCGACCCGCTTGCCAGCGTGCCCATGCTCGCGGCAGGAGGCACGAACCTCGAAAACATCGTGCCGTTCTTCACGGCCGGTTGTATCGCGTGCGGGCTCGGCGGTTCACTCGCCGATCCCGCGCTCGCTGCCGCCTCGCGGTTCGACGAGATCGAGTCGCGTGCGCGCGCGTTCGTTGCCCGCGCCGCGTCTCACGCCACGCCGGCGGCCGCGCGCGCCTGATGCGCTTCACCGGGCTCGCGCCTGCCGCCGCGTCCCGGCGCGCCGTCCTGGTACTCGCGCTCGCGACCCTGCACACGCTGGTCCCCCGCGTGGCGCACGCGAGCTACGAGGAGTTCGCCTCGCTCAACCTGGGCCGGGAAGAGGAGGACGACGAGAACCTCCTGGACCACGTGCTCGTCCGCCCGCCGATCGAGTGGCGCGAGGAGTGGGAGCAGGCCACCGGCGCGTTCCGCAGTTCGCAGGGCTGCTTCACGTCGGGGCAGTGGTACCTGGACCACGACTTGAAGATCCGTGTGCCGATGGGCGACACGACCTACTTGGCACTCGGCATCCGCGAGGTCTCGGACATGGAGTCCGCCTACGACTGGGTGCAGTTCGACGTGCGATTCCCGCTGCCACGGCTGGGGCTCTGGGGCGTGCGCGCACGGCCCACGTTTGACAAGAGCCGGCAGGACGTGGGGCTCCTGTGGGACGGCGGCCGGCCCGGATCCGCGCTTGCGGTGCAGGCTGTGATGGGCCTCGAGGACCTGTTCAACAAGCTGTGGAGCTTGCGCCAGGTGCGCGTCGGCGACGAGTCCGAGCCCTACGAGCGCCATCCCTACGAGCCGGCGCTGCGGATGGCATGGCGCGGCCGCGGCCCGCGTGCCGAGCTGGGCGGCAAGTGGCTCACGCCTTCGATCAAGCGCATCGACGCGAGCGACCCCGCGCAGCGCCGGCGTGAGCACCTGTGGGGAGTGAAGCATGACGCGAGCCTCGTCCAGCGCTTCGGCACCACCACCGCGGAGCTCCAGTTCGAGCAGGTGCAGAGCGCCTCGTTCGCCTACTGGGAGTCCGTGCCGGGGGATCACCACGTCTATCAGCGGCGGTGGCGCGCCGAGGGCGCGTTGTCGCGACAGGTGGGAGCTCATGGCCGCCTGACGGCGCGCTTTTTCTATCAGGAGCGCACGCAGGTGTGGCGACCGCCGTTGGCCAACGCCACGCTCGAGATCATCGATCGCATGCCGATGGTCGAGGGCGCGTTCCAGGCGCCGTTCCAGACGTACGCGCGCGTGGGGTGCATGCGCAATCGCGTCACCGTCGCGGAATTGGGACGATTGCCTGTACGCACTTGGGGCACGCGCGTCGAGACACGGGCCTTCCTGGCGCTGCAGATACGTTTCGGCCGCGTGCTACTCCAAGGCATGGAGTGCGTAGAGCTCGATCGAGAGATCTACGACGTGGCGTTCATCCACGACAAAGGCTTCCTCCACATCCAGACCACGTTCTGAGTGAACCCGGCGCGGATCCGACGCTGCGGAAGTTCCACCCGGAGGTGAACCATGCTCAAGCGCATCCTGTCCATGCTCGAAGGGCTGAACGCCATGTCGCTGGCGCTCGGCGTCATCATCGGCGGCGCCATCGGCAAGGTCGTGGGCTCGCTCACGAGTGACGTGCTGATGCCAGTCGTTTCGCTGATGATCCCGGGCGGCTCGTGGCGCACGGCGGAGTTCGTGCTCAAGCGGAACGACGTCGGCGAGGTGGTGAACTCGATCAAGGCGGGCTCGTTCTTCGGCAGCCTCGTGGACTTCCTGATCATCGCGTTCGTGATCCAGTGGCTCACGAAGATGCTGATGAAGCCCGCCCCAGCGGTGCCGGCCGTACCGATGAAGACCTGCCCCGAGTGCCGCGAATCCGTGGTCGTGGATGCGCGGAAGTGCCGGCACTGCGGGAGCGCGCTCTAGAGACGAGAGCGGAGCGGCAAGCGCGCTCGCCACGGTGAAGGCGGGGAAGCCCCGTCGCGCGCAGGAAAATCGTGAGCGGTCGGGGCAGGGGGGCGCGAAGTCGGCCAGTCGCGAGCGGGCGGGGTGGGCAGGCGCGATGGCGGCCAGTCGCGAGCAGCCCGGAGCCAGGGACTGGCGGAGGGCGTCGCGAGCGTCAGGGAGGGCCGGGCAGGAGCCCGGCCCGAGCGTTGGCCGCTAGCGCGCCTGCCCACCCCGCCCGCGTCTCGCACTCGTCAGTCACGGCGCGTCCCCCTCCCCGCGCCGCGACGACATCATCCGCTCACGACGGGGCTTCCCCGCCCGCAACCTTGAGGGCGTCGAGCGTCAGCTCCGATAGAAGTACGGATCGAGCACCGACACCCGCGTGATCTTGTCCACGGGGAGCGAGTTCTTCTCGGCGACGATGCGGATCGCCTCGGGGTTGGGACCGTCGTAGATGCAGAACGTCTTGCCGAGGTCCTGACTGACGTAGGAGTGCAACCAGGTCACGCCATTCTCGGAGTTGTTCATCACCACCGCGCCGCAGATCTCGGCGCCTTCCGCGGTCTGCGGGATGCGCAGGCCGTCCGGGAACGTCCGTTCCACCATGTAGCGAGGCATGCTCTCCTCCTCCAGATTGGGGGGCCATCTGGGATCGGCGCATGCGGCGGCCGGCCGCGTCGATCCGCGTGGGAATATCGTCGTGGCGGCGGCGTACCCGTGACATGCCCACGTTCATCGTTACGTCGTATCGGTCCAGTGTGTCACCCGGTGACATCGCCTCGCCAGTCGATCGCGAACGGTCGTTCGCGCCCGCATTGTCCCACGTAGGGTTGCGCGGGCCATGTCACCCGGCTCGTCCCGGCACGACGATTGCTTTGACTCCCACGCGACCGCGGTGGCGGGAGCCACGAGCATGACGGGCGGGAGCACCAACAGCCGCAGGCGCGCACTCGATCCACGCGCCTACCAGATCGCCGCACTTTCCATGCTGCTGGTGCTTGGCCTGTTCCGGTTCGGCTTCGACGTCCCGCTCACGCACGTCGCGGTCACGCTGACGAGCGCGCTCGCCGGGCAGTGGCTGGCCGCGCGCATGGGGTGGCCCTCCGCCCAGGCGTCCAGCACCTCGCGGACGCCGTTCGAGCGGAGGAGCGCGCTCATCAGCGGGCTCTCGCTGTGCCTGCTACTGCGTGCCCCGCACCCCGCGTGGATGGCGCTCGCCGCGCTCGTCGCCGTGAGCAGCAAATTCGCGGTGCGCGTGCCGCGCACAGATGGCGCCGGCACCAAGCACGTCTTGAACCCCACCAATGGCGCCATCGTGTTGCTCATGCTGGCTGGCGCTCCGGTGTGGGTGTCGCCGTCGCAGTGGGGCCACCACCTGGGACTGGCGCTCGCGGTGGCCGGTTTCGGCAGCCTCGTCGTGCGCCGCTCCGCGCGCAGTGACGTGACGCTCGCGTTCCTCGCCGCGTGGGCTGCGGTGCTGTTCGGCCGCGCGGCATGGGTGGGCCAAGCGTGGGTGGCGCCGCTCCACCAGTTCGAGAACGGCTCGGTCGCGCTCTACGCGTTCCACATGATCTCGGATCCCAGGACCACGCCGGACTCGCGCGCGGGCCGCATCGTGTTCGCGTGCATGGTGGCACTCGGCGCCGGGTTCGTGCAGTTCGTGCTCTACCGCACCAATGGGCTCCTGTGGTCGCTCGCCGCCGCGTCGCTGTTCGTCCCCTTACTCGATCGCTGGCTGCCGGGCCGCGGTTTCGAGTGGTCCGCGCCAGGGACGGGCGCACATCGTAGGGAGGTTCGTCATGCGCAGTCGGGTGTTCCATGGCCTGCTCGTGCTGCTGGCGGTGTGCGCACCGCTTGAAGCAGTGCAGGCATTTTGCGGCTTCTATGTCGCGAGCGGCGAGTCGAAGCTGTTCAACCACAAGTCGCAGGTGGTACTGGTGCGCGACGGGGACCGCACCGTCATGACCATGGCGAGCGACTACGAGGGCGACCCCAAGGAGTTCGCGCTCGTGGTGCCAGTCCCGGTCGTCCTCAAGCGCGGGCAGATCCACGTCGGTGACTCGTCGCTCGTGGGCAAGCTCGACGCGTACTCGGCACCGAGGCTCGTGGAGTATCACGATCCTGATCCGTGCCCGGTGGCGGGGCTGACCTGGGGCGCACCGCGAAGCATCCTGAGTGCCAAGTCGATGGCGGAGGTTTCGGTGAGCGCCGAGCGACGCCTCGACCAGGGCGTCCGCATCGAGGCGCGCTACGAGGTGGACGAGTACGACGTGCTGATCCTGTCCGCCGACGACAGCGGCTCGCTGCTCACCTGGCTCAGGCGGCACGGCTACCGCGTGCCGGAGCAGGCCAGTCGCGTCGTCGCGAGCTACCTGAACCAAGGGATGAAGTTCTTCGTGGCCAAGGTGGACCTGCGGCGGCGAGCGGCGCGAGGGCTCACTCAGCTCCGCCCGCTGCAGATCGCGTACGAGTCCTCGCGCTTCATGCTGCCTGTGCGGCTCGGCATGGCGAATTCGAACGGGCCGCAAGAGCTGTTCGTCTACGCCGTGACGCGCGCCGGGCGCGTCGAGGCCGTGAACTACAGGAATCTCAAGCTGCCCGAGACGGTGGAGGTGCCGGCGTTCGTGAAGCGGGACTTCTCGAGCGTGTGGCGCGCCGCGTTCGACCGGCTCGTCGACCGGAACGGGATGGGGGTCGTCTACACCGAGTACGCGTGGATTCTCACGACGTGCGATCCATGCCCGTCGCCCCCACTGACGCGTGAGGAACAGAAGGCGCTCGGCGTGTGGTGGCTGGACGACGATCCCAGCGTGTTCGTGACGCGGCTGCACGCGCGCTACGACCGCGCCTCGTTCCCCGAGGATCTCGTGCTCCAGACCACGGCGGACCGCACGAACTTCCAGTGCCGGGTGGTGGTGCACAACGAGTGGACCGGCGAGGCGCGCTGCGAGAACGCGAACGCCTACCGGAAGTCGCTGCCGCCGCGCCGCGCCCGCGAGGCGACCGCGCTGGCGGAGCTCACGGGCTGGCCGCTCGACCGCATCCGCCAATCCATGGGCGTGAACACGGCGTGGCTGGCGGCCGGCGAGTCGCTGACGCCGTACAAGGCAGCGGCCTGGTGGGAGAACCTCTGGAAGTGAGGCGTCACGGCGCGCTGGGCCGGAGGGCCACGCGCGTCGTGCCCGGGCTCTCGCAAGCCCTGAAGCGAAGGTTGTGCTGCGGAGATTGTGGCCGGCACGGCGGGTGCAGTGATCTGGTGGCATGGCGAACGCAGTCGCCCCATTCCTCCTGCCGCACTGCCCGCGAACCGCTTGCCGCTTCCACCGTTCCGGCCCCGGCTGGCGTTGGAAGCATCGCGGGTTCTTCGCCCGTGACGTCGCCCCGCACCGGGTCCAGCGTTTCCGCTGTGGGCACTGTGGCCACACCTTCAGCGAACAGACGTTCCGCACCAGCTACTGGCTCAAGCGCCCCGAGGCGCTCGCCGCCACCGCCTTGCGGCTCGGGCGCACGGCCCGCCTGGTGCCGATCCGCGATCTCCTCAAGCGCCGGGTGTTCCCGGACCGGGTCGGGCTGCCGCCGGAGTGGGTGCGCCACTATGCGGCGAGGTGCCGACGCGGCGGTACGCGAGCGAACAGCGGCACCCGTTGAAGCTCGCGGCCTGAATCTCGGCACACTCGCATCGCGAGCGGGTGATCGAGGCGTTAGCAACAATCTTCACAGCACAACCCACGCCTTGCGCCTGCCGCCCCGGGCCGCTTAGTCTGCCGCTCTTCGCGCTCGCACCGAGGCGCGTCCGAGCCACTGGCCGGCTCGTGCGCGCCTCGGGCGGTGCGCACGAGCCCAAGACCGGGCTCTCGTCCACGTGCAAGGAGAACGAGATGCGCCACCGCCTTCGGTTCGTTCCGCTCGCCCTGCTCGCGTTGCTCGCGGCGGGCGTGGCCACGGCCGAACCCCTCGGATCGCACTGGGAGCTCACGCCGTTCGGCGGCTTCACGATGTTCGACGGCAAGCTGCGCTTCCCCGGCAGCAACCTTCCCCTGACTGACGACCTGCACGTGGGCGGCCGCATCGCCTGGCAGTCCAAGTCGTGGATCGGCATCGAAGCCGCGGGCGGGTTCTCTCCCACCACCGAGGACGTCGCGAATGGGCGTGACTTCGACTGGCTGCACGCGAGCGGCAACCTGGTGTTGTCGCCGGCGCGCGGGCGCTGGGGCGGACCGTTCGTGTTCGCGGGTGCCGGCTGGACGCAGGGCAAGCCCGCCGTGGGCGACAAGAAGGAATCCGGCACGATCGAGTTCGGTGGCGGCATCAAGCTGTGGATGACGGACAACGTTGGCCTGCGCTTCGAGGCGCGCGACGTTTCGTTCAAACCATTGAACAACACCGGCCCGTCCGATCACCTGCACAACATCATCCTGGGCGGCGGGCTCACGTTCGCATTGGGCGGCACGCCTCGCGACACCGACGGCGACGGCGTGCCCGACAAGCGCGACAAGTGTCCCGGCACGCCCACCGGCGCCAGGGTGGACGCGACCGGCTGCCCGCTCGACACCGACGGTGACGGCGTGTTCGACGGCCTGGATCAGTGCGAAGGCACGCCAAAGGGCGCCACGGTGGACGTGAAGGGTTGCCCGAGCGATGCCGACGGCGATGGTGTGTTCGACGGTCTCGACGCCTGCGCCGATACGCCGAAGGGCGCGACGGTGGACGCAAAGGGTTGCCCGAGCGACTCCGATGGCGACGGCGTGCTCGATGGCCTGGACCAGTGCGCGAACACGCCGAAGGGCGCGGTCGTGGACGAGAAGGGCTGCCCGAAGGACGCCGACGGCGACGGTGTGTTCGACGGCCTGGACGATTGCCCCGACACACCGGCCGGCCTCAAGGTGGACAACAAGGGCTGCCCGATCGAGGTGACGGAGAAGGAGACCGAGCTGCTCGACACCGGCATGATCCGGCTCCAGAACGTGAACTTCGAGACCAACAAGGCGGACATCCTGCCGGAGAGCTTCCCGACGCTCGACGCGGTCGGCACGCTGCTCGCGCGCTGGCCGCAGTTGAAGCTCGAGATCGGCGGCCACACCGACTCGCGCGGCTCGGCGGCGCGGAACCTCAAGTTGTCGCAAGCCCGCGCGGACTCCGTGCGGAGCTACCTGCTGCGCAAGTTCGACGCGCTCGGCGATACGCAGTTCACGGTGAAGGGCTACGGGAAGACCAAGCCGATCGTGCCCAACACAAGCGAGTTGAACTGGGCGAAGAACCGCCGCGTCGAGTTCGTGGTGATCAACAAGGACGTGCTCAAGAAGGAGATCGAGCGCCGTCGCCTGCTGCAGCAGAACGAGGGCGCGCCCGTGACGCCGCAGCCGGCGCCGGCGGACACGACGAAGAAGTAGCGGCGATCTCCACGAGTCGGAAGGGGGCGGGCCGGGGCGCGAAAGCGTCCTGGCCCGTTCCGCGTTCGAACCATCGATCGTGTGGCGCGCGCCGGCGGCTTGCGTCGCCCGCACCCCGCAGGCACGCTCTTCCGCATGTCCATCGAGACCGAACAGGATCTGGCCGGCATGAAGGCCGTGGGCGCAGTGGTACGCGACACGCTCGCGGCCATGCGCTTGGCACTCGCCCCCGGCGTCACCACGGCGGAACTGGACGCGGTCGCGAAGCGTGTATTCGACGCCGCCGGCGCCCGTTCGGCGCCGCAGCTCGTCTACCAGTTCCCGGGGCTCACCTGCATCAGCGTCAACGACGAGATCGTGCACGGCATCCCGTCGGCGAGCCGCAGGCTCGCCGAGGGCGACCTGGTGAAGCTCGATGTCACCGCCGAGCTCAACGGGTTCATGGCCGATGCGTGCATCACCGTGGGCGTGGGCCGCACGTCGGAGCGGGCGCGACAGCTGATCGCCTGCGCGGAGAGCGCACTCAAGAAGGGGCTGCGCGAGGTCAGGCATGGGCGCCGCGCCATGGACGTGGGCCGTGTCGTCGAGGACGAGGTGAATCGCCGCGGGTTCTCGGTGGTGCGCATGCTCCAAGGGCATGGCATCGGCCGCACCATCCACGAGGAGCCGATGATGCCGAATTGGCCGGATCCGGAGGCGCGGGGCTGGCTGACAGCCGGGCTCGTCGTGACGCTCGAGCCCATCATCGCGGCCGGGAGCGGCGACCTGGTCGAGGACGACGACGGTTGGACGATCCGCACCCGCGACGGCTCGCTGGCGGCGCACTTCGAGCACACGCTCGTGGTCACGAAGGGCGCGCCGCTGCTGCTCACCGCGGCCTAGCGTGACAACGCCCGCGGCCACGGGGCGCGCGTCGTGGGCGCGGCGGATCGCGATCGCGCTGGTCGTGGTCTTGGGCCTGCTCGCCGTGGGGTTCGTGGCCGTGCGCAGGCAACTGCGCGACGGCAACGACTTCCCGCTCTACTGGCAGGCGGCGCGCGCACTCGTCTCCGGCCGCTCGCCTTACGACGTGCTGTCGGGACTGCACGGCTACGTCTATCTGCCGTGGTTCGCGCTGCTCTTGGGCCCGCTCGGCGCGCTGCCGCTGCGCACAGCGGTGGCGTGTTGGTACGCGCTGAACCTGTTGTTCACGTGGTTCGCGGGCAGATCGCTGCGTGTCGCGCTGGGTACGGCCGGCCTTACGCCTTCCCCGTGGTTGCTACTCTTGGCGACGCTCCCGCTCGCCGGACTGTTCCACGACAATCTCGTCCTCGGCCAGGCGAACCTGTTCCTATTGTGGCTCATCGCGCTGTCCCTGCGTGCCGCGCTGGCACCGTCACGAGCCGGGCTCGCGCGCGAAGCCGCCGGGGGCTTCGCGGCCGCGCTCAAGATGCCCGCGGGCCTGCTGGTGTTGCCGCTCGTGCTTCGCGCTCGCTGGCGCGGCGTCGTGATGTTCGTCGTGGCCGGAGCCCTCGCCGTCGCGCTGCCGTTCGCTGTTGCGGGCCCCGCCGGCGGCGCGCGCGAGCTGCGCGATTGGCGAGAGAAGGTGTTGGCGCCCGCGGTTGCGGGCACGCTCCAAGGCTCCAAAATCATCGACCAGTCACCGCACGCCGGGCTTCGGCGGCTGCTCGTGGCGGAGCCGGCGTTCGGCGACACGCGCGTGAACGTCGCCTCGCTCACGCCCGCGGCCTTTTCGCGCGTGAGCCGCGCGGTCGCGGTGCTGCTGCTCGCGGGCTACCTCACGGTCTGGCTCCTCGCGCCGGCGCGCGCCACGCCGGCGGCACTGCTCGTGGACCTCTCGCTCGCATGCTGCGCGATGGTGCAGGTGACGGGTTTCAACCTGAAGGCGCAGTTCGTCCTGCTGCTGCTCCCGGCATGGACGGCCGCGGCGCTGGCGTGGGGAGGCGGCCGGCCTCGTCGCGCCCGCGTGTTGCTCGTCTCCGCGGCTGCGCTGTTCCTGCTCTCCTACCCCGATCTGGTCGGCCGCACGACGGCCAACTGGTTGCTGGCGTATTCGTCCATGGCCATCGGCACGCTGCTGCTCGCGGCCGCGCTCGTCCGCCAGCGGTTCGCGCTCGCTATGCCGTCTCCCAGCGGCGCGCCAGCCGCCGCGCGAGCACCAGGAACAGCGCCGTGAAGCCGAGCAGTGCCGCCACCTGCGGCAGAAGTGCGGCGAGCGGAGCCTCGCGCCAGAACACCTTGAGGAAGCCGTCCAGCGCCCAGGCGTTGAACCCCACGAGCGAGAACTTCTGCAGCGACTCGCTCATCAAGAAGCGCGGGAACATGCTGCCGCCGAGCGCGTTCAAGCCCAACACGAGCAGGTTCGCGAGCCCCGAGAGCTGCTGTCGCGTGCGCGACAACGACGCCAGCACCAGGCCGAACGCTGCCGCGGCCGCGGCCGTGCACACCGTCATCACCGCGAACCCCGGCAGGTGCGAGAGCAGTGGCAGTCGGAACACCAACATGCCCCACACGAACATCACCAGGATCTGCGCGCACGCGAACGACGTGAGCGAGAGCCACTTGCCGAGCAACAGGCCGTTCATGCCGAGCCCGGTCGTGAGCACGCGCTCGAGCGTTCCGGATTCGGTCTCCTCGATGAGCGCGCCGCCCGCTCCGGCGGCGGCGAACATGATGAACATGACCGCGATGCCGGCCGCGTAGAACGCGATCATCGGGCTCTCCGCCTTCTTGCCGAGCACCGGGCGCTCCTCGAATCGCAGCGGCATCATCTGGTCCACCGCGCTGTTTGGGCCCACGTCGAGCGTGCCGCCGCCGCTCGCCGACACGCGCAGCGCGGCGCGCTGGAGGAGTCCGCCCAGGAGGCGGGCCGCCACGGGGTCACCGGGGTCCGAGAGCAGGATCGCGTTCACGCTTTCGCCGCCCACGAAACTCATGATCGAGTTCTCGATGCCGGCGGGCAGCACGAGCGCCACCGACACGTCACCGCGCTTCACCCACTGCTCGGCGACGTCGCGCGTGAACGGCTCGCCCGGACGACCGCCGCCTCGCGAGGCCTCGGGCAGCGTGGCGATGACGCGCAGTCCGGAGTCGGCCTCGAGTGCCCTTACCAACGCGCGGCTCTTCTCGGTGCGGGATTCGTCCACGACCACGACGCGGACGCGGCTCGTGCCGGTGACGCGGCTTCCGCCGCCGGGGCCGCCCCCGAAGATGACCGCGAAGATCGAGAAGAACACGAGCGGCACCACGAACGACAGCACCTGTGCTGCGCGGTCGCGCGCGAGTTGCCGCCAGGCGTTACGGACAAGCAGGAGGATCATTCGCGCAACTCCTTGCCGGTGAGTTCGAGGAACACGGCCTGCAGGCTCGCGGAGCGCACCTCGAGGTCGCGCACGGCGAGCCCGGCGTTGCCGAGACGCGCCAGCAACCCCGGCAGCTCGGCGCCCACGTCGTGGATGCTCGCGGTGAGGAGTTGGGCGTCGCCTTCGGCGCGGAAGCCAGCGGGCGGCGAGGCGGCGGCGCGGTCCAGCCGCACGCGCACGCGGCGGCCGGTCAACCCGGCCTGCTCAACCAGCTCGGAGAGCGTACCGGCGGCGATGGCGCGGCCGTGATCCACCACGACGATGCGTTCGCAGCGCGCCTCGGCCTCTTCCAAGTAGTGCGTCGTCAGAAGCAACGAAGCGCCATCGGCACGGAGCGCGCCCAGCATGTCGTAGATCTTCTCTCTGCTCTGCGGATCCACGCCCACGGTGGGCTCGTCCAGGAGCACCAGCTTGGGCTCGTGCAGCACGCCGCAGGCCAGGTTCAGCCGGCGCTTCATGCCGCCCGAGAACGACTTCACGACGGACCCCGCCCGCTCGGCGAGCCCGGTCCATTCCAGCGCCCAGGCCGTGCGCTCGCGCAGGTGCTTGCCCTCGAGCCCGTTCAACCTCCCGAACGTCTCCAGGTTCTCGCGCGCCGAGAGCAGTGGGTAGAGCGCGTTCTCCTGCGGCGCCACGCCGAGGTCGGTGCGGATCGCCCCGGCCTCGAGCACTCGCCCGAACAGCGACACAGTGCCGTTGTCCAGCCTGACGCGGCCGGCGATCGCGCGAATCAACGTGGTCTTTCCGGCGCCGTTCGGCCCCAGAAGTCCCAGCATCTCGCCCGCTTCAAGCGCAAGGGACAGGCCGTCGAGCGCGCGCGTGGCGCCGAAGCTCTTCCGCGCCTCCCGGATCTCCAACACCGCCATGTGGACCCCCTCGGGTTCGAACGGCCGGGCGCCGAGCGGCCCGGCTGCACCACGAAACATCGCGCACCAACGACTTACGCCCAAGCCTGGTGCGGCGAATGGTGGTCGTGGCGCGACGGACGGTACACCCTGGGCGACGGATCGCCCTGAAGCCGCTTGTCGGACCCCCCCGACCGCGCCTAACTTCCCGCCTTGCGGACTGGCCCCGCGGCATCGCCGCGAGTCCCACGCTTCACCGACCCCACATGGAGGTGGTCCAATGCGCCACAAAGGTACCCTCGCCGCCTGGTTCCTGCTGGCGACACTGATCTCGCTCGCGACCGCGGCGAGTGCCGACACCAAGACGTGGTCGTTCTCCGCGCTTGGTGGCCTGGGGCAGTTCTCGAACCGCTTCAAGTACCCGGTGGACTCCCTCGATAACGCGCCGCTGTTCGGCGCGCGGCTCGGCCGCATGTTCGGCGATCGCGTCATGCTCGAGGTGGCGGGCGCCTACGGCAAGACCAACGAGGTCGCAGCCAGCGGCACCTCTGGCGCCGACGTCACCGTGATCAACCTCTCGGGCTCGCTCCTGACCCAGGTGTCGCCGCCCACCAAACTCGGCTACCTCTACCTCGGCGCGGGCGGTGGCTACAACCGCTACAACTCCGACGCCGCGAGTGACGACGTGCACCATGGCACGTTCGAGGCCGCGGCCGGCTGGATGGCACCGTTCAGCGACGCCATCGCGCTGCGGCTCGAAGCGCGCAACGTGTTGAACATCCCGTACAAGAACTCCGTCAACGACTGGACCAAGGCGAACCAGGCCGACCAGCAGTACTGGGCCGGGCTGTCGTTCGGCTGGGGCGGCGCGCCGCGTGACACCGACGGCGACGGCGTGCCCGACAAGAAGGACAAGTGCCCGGACACGCCGAAGGGCGCGACGGTGAACGCCACGGGCTGCCCGACCGACTCCGACGGCGACGGCGTGTGGGACGGGCTGGACCAGTGCATCGGCACGCCGAAGGGCGCCACGGTGGACGCGAAGGGCTGCCCGACAGACTCCGACGGCGACGGTGTCTACGATGGCCTGGACCAGTGCCTGGACACGCCGAAGGGCGCCACGGTGGACGCGAAGGGTTGCTCGAGCGATTCCGATGGCGACGGCGTCATGGACGGCCTGGACCAGTGCCCGAACACGCCGAAGGGCGCCACGGTGGATGCCAACGGCTGCCCGAAGGACTCGGACGGCGATGGTGTATCGGACGGCCTCGACAACTGCCCCGACACGCCGGCGGGTCTCAAGGTGGACTCGAACGGCTGCCCGATCGAGGTGACCGAGAAGGAGACCGAGTTGCTCGACACGGGCATGATCCGGCTCCAGAACGTGAACTTCGAGACCGGCAAGGCCGAGCTGCTGCCCGAGAGCTTCACCGCGCTCGACGAAGTCGGCGTCATCCTCACCAAGTGGCCGCAGCTCCAGATCGAGATCGGTGGCCACACGGACTCGCGCGGCAGCGAGGCGCTGAACCAGACGCTGTCCGAGGCGCGCGCGCAGTCGGTGAAGGACTACCTGGCCGGCAAGTTCAAGTCGCTCGCCGGTGACCAGATCTCGGTGAAGGGCTATGGCGAGGCGAAGCCGCTCGTGAAGAACACCTCGCAGCTCAACATGGCGAAGAACCGCCGCGTCGAGTTCAGGGTGATGAACCGCGATGTGCTCAAGAAGGAGATCGAGCGGCGGAAGATGCTGCAGAAGTAATCCCACCGATCACGCGCACGTGGCCCGGGAGCTTTCAGCTCCCGGGCCCTTGCGTTGGTGGCGGCCGGCGCTCCGCGATGGCACTATGCCGGTTCATCCCGCACCCCCAGACGCGCTCCTCGCGGTCCCGGAGGCCCCATGAGCACCGCCACCCCGCACTTCGCCGGCGCCGACCTCGACGAGTTGGTCGCCACGCGGCGCGACCTGCACACCCACCCCGAGTTGGGCTTCGAGGAGGTGCGCACGTCGGGCATCGTGGCCACACGGCTCAAGGCACTTGGCCTGGAGCCGCGCACCGGCGTCGGGCGCACCGGCGTGCTGGCGCGCATCACCGGCGGCAAGCCCGGCAAGACCGTGCTGCTCCGCGCTGACATGGACGCGCTGCCGATCGTCGAAGAGAACGACGTCCCCTACCGCTCGCAGAATCCCGGCCGCATGCACGCGTGCGGTCACGACTGCCACACGAGCATCCTGCTGGGTGTCGCCAAGCGCTTGGTGGCCGAGGCACGAGACCTCAAGGGCAACGTCGTGCTGTGCTTCCAGCCCGCCGAGGAGCTGGGCGGACCCAAGGGTGGTGCCGAGGCGATGATCCAGGACGGCGCGCTCGAATGGGCCAAGGCGGACGCCGCGTTCGGGCTGCACGTGTGGCAGGACCTGCCGGTGGGCCTGGTCGGCGTGACCACCGGTCCGTGGATGGCCGCGGTGGACGAGTTCACCGTGACGTTCAAGGGCAAGGGGGCCCACGCTGCCATGCCGCAAGCCGGGCGCGACCCGGTCGTGGCGCTGGCGCACGCCGTCACCGCGCTCCAGACGCTGGCGAGCCGCAACGCCGATCCACTCAAGGAACTGGTCGTGAGCGTGACGCAGCTTCGTGCCGGCTCGGCTTTCAACATCATCCCCGAGACAGCGTGGATGAACGGCACCATCCGCGTGTTCGACCGCGATCTGTGGTCGCGCATCCCGCGCGAGTTCGAGCGTGTCGTGCGCGGGGTCGCGGCCGCACTCGACTGCGAGGCCGACGTGCTCTACGAACGTGGCAACAAGCCCACGGTGAACGACGCCGCGATGTGCGCGCACGCGCGCGCCGCGGCTGCCGCCGTGGTGGGCGAGCCGAACGTGCGCACCGAGGTGCGCACCATGGGCGGCGAGGACTTCTCGTCGATCCTGGAGCGCATCCCGGGCGTGTTCATCGCCATCGGCTCGCGCAACGAGTCGCGCGGGCTCACGTTCGACCATCACCACCCACGCTTCGACGTGGATGAACAGAGCCTCCGAATCGGCGCCGAGGTGCTGCTCGAGACCACCCGCCGGTACCTCGCTTCGTGAGCGGCCCCAGGCGCGCGGCTCGCGCGTGCGCTGCGGGCGTGCTGCTCGTGATGGGCGTGGCACCCGTGCTCGCGGACTGGCTGGCGCCCGACGCCAGCTACCGCGAGGCGCAGATGCAGCTGCGCTACGCCACGCGTGACACCGTGGGCCACGCAGACGACGTGGCGCGGCTCGACACGCTGGCCGCGGCACTCCTGCGCATCGGCCGCGTGCCGGAGGCGCGCACGCTGTTCAACCGGGTGATCGCCACGAAGCCGGGGGATCCGACCGCATCGGCAGCGCTCGGCAAGCTGGCGCTGTGGGCTGATCGCACGGCGCAGGCGGAGAGCCTGCTCGCCGCAGCCGGCGACGTGGACCAGGCGCGCGCCGATCTCTACGCGACCCGGCTGCGACGCGGGGATTGGGCGGCGGCGGCGGGGATGAGCGAGGAGCTCGGCGACGAGGGCAGGAAGCCGTTGCTCGAATACCTGGCCGGAGCGAACCCGATGCGCATCACCGGCGAGCGCGCTCAGGTGCTGTTCGAACGTCCGTGGCCCGCGCCACTCCTCAAAGTGCGCCTGAACGGCGCCACGGTGCTGATGCTGGTGGACTCCGGAACGCCCGGCCTCCTGATCGACCGGCAGGCGATGATCGTGAACAAGGTGCGCGAGATCGGCGGCCAGCGGCTCGCGGTGTGGGACGGCACCCGCGTCGCGGTGCGGAATGCCGTGGTGCAGAAGCTCCAGATCGGGGACGTCACATTCGAGGACGTGCCCGCCGGCGCGCTGTCGCTCCACAAGCTGAGTCTCGAGGTGAACCCGCAGGCCATGCCCATCTCGGGCGTCATCGGCATGAGCGTGCTGCGCCGGTTCGACGTGACGTTCGACTACCCGGCGCGCCGTTTCGAGTTGGCGCCCTTGGGAAGCGCTGCGAAGCTCACCGGCATCCGCGTGCCGTTCGAACTGTGGGGCGAGGACGAACTCACGATGTGGGGCTCCATCCAAGCCGGCCGCAAGATGGCGATGACGTTCACGAGTGGCCTGCCCGGCGGCGGCGTGGGCGCGCCCGACGTGGTGTTCGAGGAACTCGGCCTGAAGTCGGGGGGCGTCTCGAAGCTCGTGAAGGGCGCCGGCACCTGGCTCCAAGGCCGGCCGTGGGCGCAGGTGAACGTGCCGTCGCTGACGCTCGGCAACATGGCCTACGACAAGCTACCGGGCTGGTCGGGCGCCATGGAGCCGGTGGAGATGTGGCGCCACGGCGTGCGGCGCGACGCGCTCCTGGGCCCCGGCATCCTGCTCAGGCGGCGCACCACCATCGATTGGACGCGCCGCGACCTGGTGTTCGAGGAGCGCTGAAGCAGCCGCGTCCGGCGCGACCCAGTCCACCGCCACGCCGGCGCGCCCGAACTCAGCGGCGTTCCGGCTCTCCCCCCCCGCCCGCTTTCTCCTCATGCTCCGCGCGTTCGCCCGCGTGCGCGCTCTTCACGAGCGCGCCATCCACCTTGACGTTCGCGCCGTGCTCATACACGAGCTTGCCGCCGCGATAGCCGGTGACGCCCACCGCCATCGCGGCGAAGATCTGAAGCACGAGCGCCAGCACACCGAGCCCGTTCGCGACCGGGCCCTTCACGCGCGCTGCGATGCCGAGCGCCACCAGCGCGCCGCCGGAGAGCCGCGTCACCCACATTGCTCCCGCGGCGTGCTCGTCGATCGCGTCCTCCGGGACGCCCTGCTCGTGCTCTGGAACTCGATGCGCCGGCTTGCCAGACTGCTCGGCGAGCACCGCGCCCACGAAGCCGAATACAAGCATCAGCACGGACGCCTTGCGCAGCCAGTCGCGGTCGAACAGGCGGCCGACGACGGCGAAGAACGCGCTGAAGATGAGCAACGCGATCGGTGTATGCACGATGTACGGGTGAAACGGTCCCAGGAAACTGAAGTTCATGGCTTCCTCCGAGTGCGACGACATGTGGTGCGCGGAGCATAGGACATGCGTAGAGTGGCGCGCATGTCGGCCCGCCCCCCGCTTCCGCTCCTGGTGCTTCGCGTGCTCGTCGTGCTGGCATTCGAGGCCGCGTTGCTGGCGTGGGGGCTGGGTGGCCCTGGCGCGCTGCTGGCCTCCCCGCGCGCGTGGGCGTTGATCGCCATGTGGGGGGCCGCCGCGATGACGTTGAGCCTCGCGCGGCCGACGCGGGCGCACGACACGCAGCGCACCGAGCGCGATCTCGTGGCGATGCTCGCGCTGGCGTTGATCCCGCTCGCGATCCCGCCAGTCGCAGCATGGGGCGGGCGGGTGGGAG
>JAHFBW010000195.1 GCA_023249845.1 Candidatus Eiseniibacteriota bacterium | reverse complement strand
TCACCTGAGAGCCCATCCGGGTCCCGTCGGGCCCCATCACGGACTCCGATTTCGCGCTCTTCCACATGCAGCGTGCGCTCTACGATCCCGTGGATCCGCGCCGGCTCGGCTCGCTGCTCCCTGACAACCACTTCCGCGTGAACGGCGAGGTGTACCGATTCTGCGGCGAGAAGACGCTGCGCCGGTTCATGGAAGAACCTGAGTTGTGGTGCGGGGTGTTACGTGACCCGGTGAACGGCGAGCGCTTCATCCCCTCGACGCGTTCGCCGTGGGTCTACTTCGTCGGCGGGCCCTACTATTTCAGCAGTGACACCACGCGCGACCGCTTCGTGGACGATCCGGCCCGCTACGAGGTGAAGCGGGCGCTTTAGTCGGGGCCCGGGACGCCCCACGTTCGCGCGCGGAGCTTGCTGACGGAGCTCGGGCGGGTACCCGGCGGCCCCTCGCCCGGCCTGCTACCCTCGCGCCCCATGACGTCGACGTCGCGATACGTGCACGGCACGCATCCGGAAGAGCAGCGCCGGCTCGCAGATATGAACACGCTCATCAACCGCGTCACGTTGGACGCGGTCTTGCCCGTCCCGCGCGAGCGCGTGCTCGACCTGGGCAGCGGACTGGGACAGCTCGCGCGGTCGCTCGCCCGGGCCACCGGCGAGCGCGTCGTGGCCGTGGAGCGGAGCCCCGAGCAGCTCGCACGCGCCGTGGCGCTGGCCGCCGAGGCAGGCGAGGGCGGGCTCGTGGACTTTCGCGCGGGCGACGCCATGGATCCGCCACTCGCGGCGTCGGAGTGGGGAACATTCGACCTGGCCCACGCGCGCTTCCTCCTCGAGCACGTGCCGAGGCCGCAGGACCTGGTGGCGACCATGGCGCGCGCCATCCGCTCGGGCGGCCGCGTCGTGCTCTCGGACGACGATCACGAGGCGCTGCGGTTGTGGCCCGAGCCGCCCGGGTTCGAGGCGATTTGGCGCGCTTACACACGCACGTACGACCGCCTCGGGAACGATCCGTTCGTCGGCCGCCGCCTGGTGGAGCTGCTGAGCGGAGCGGGGCTCTCGCCTCGGCGAATCGCGATGCCGCTGTTCGGCGCGTGCGCCGGCGAGTCCACGTTCCCCGCGCTGGTGACGAACATCGCCGTCATCTTGGACGGCGCGCGTGAGGCCGTCCTCGCCACGGGTGGCGTGACGGCGGCGGCGTTCGACGATACGCAAGCGGCTCTGCGCGTGTGGGGCCAGCGTCGCGATGCCGCGATCTGGTACACGATGTTCCTGGCGGAGGGCGGGAAACCATGAGCGCCGAGGCGCGCGGCCCGCGCGTGCTCGTGGCCGACGACGACCCCGACGTGCTCTCCGCCCTGAAGCTCCTGCTCCGCGCCGAGGGCTACGAGGTGGAGACCACCACGTCGCCCGCGCTCGTACTGTCGGCGCTCGAGTCGCGAGACTTCGACGCCGCGCTGCTGGACCTGAACTACGCGCGCGACACCACCAGTGGCAAGGAGGGCCTGGAGTTGGTCGAACGCCTGCGCGCGCTGGACCCGACGCTGCCCGTCGTGGTGATGACGGCGTGGGGGAGCGTCGAAGGCGCGGTCGCAGCGGTGCGGCGAGGCGCGCGTGACTACGTGCAGAAGCCCTGGGACAACACGCGCCTCTTACAAACGCTCCGCACTCAGGTGGAGCTCGGTCAGGCGTTGCGTGTCGGACAGCGGCTCGAGCACGAGAACCGGCTGCTGCGCCGCGAGGGCATGCCGGAGATGATCGCGGATTCTCCCATCATGCGCCCGGTGCTCGACCTGCTCGCGCGCGTCGGACCCAGCGACGCGAACGTGCTGGTCACGGGCGAGCACGGCACCGGCAAGGAACTGGTCGCGAGGCTGGTGCACGCCAACTCGCCGCGCAGCGGCCGCGCGCTCGTCACGGTGAACGTGGGCGGGCTCGCCGAGGGCGTGTTCGAAAGCGAGCTGTTCGGGCACGTGAAGGGTGCTTTCACCGGCGCCAACGCCGACCGCGCCGGGCGGTTCGAGCTGGCCGATGGCGGGACGCTGTTCCTGGACGAGATCGCGAACGTGCCGCTCGCGCAGCAGGCGAAGTTGCTGCGCGTGCTCCAGACCGGCGAGTTCGAGCGCGTCGGCAGCTCGCGCACGCGTTCGGTGAGCGTGCGCCTCGTCTCGGCCACGAACGCGAACCTGCACGCCGAGGTCGCCGCGGGCCGATTCCGCGAGGACCTCCTGTTCCGCATCAACACCGTGGAAGTGCACTTGCCCGCGCTGCGCGAGCGCCGCGAGGACGTCCCCGCGCTCGCCACGCACTTCCTGCGCCGCCACGTCCAGCGCTACCGGAAGCCCGTAGACACGTTCGACCCGGAAGCACTGCGCGCGCTGCTCGCGCACCCGTGGCCGGGCAACGTGCGCGAACTCGATCACGTGATCGAGCGCGCGGTGCTCATGGCGCGCGGCTCGGTGCTCGAGGCCGGCGACCTGGGACTGCGCACGGGGCAGTCCGGCGCGCCCGCGTTGGAGCAGATGACGCTCGACGAGGTGGAGCGCGTGCTCATCCAGAAGGCGCTCGCCCGGCATGGCGGTAACGTGAGCGACGCGGCCAAGACACTCGGGCTCTCGCGTAGCGCGCTCTATCGGCGCCTCGAGCGCCACGGGATCTGACGCCCCGCCCATATGACCGCGCACGAGGAGCGCTGAGCGATGCCATCGCCCCGCCGCCGCCGCGGGCCGCGCTGGGAGACGCGGCTCCTGCTGTTCACGCTGGGCGGCGGCCTGCCGGCACTCGTGGTGGCCACGGTCCTGCTCGCGCGCAGTGCGATGGATCCGTCGCTGCGCGCGCTGCTACTCATCGTGCTGTGGCTCGTCTGGCTCATCTTGGCCGGCGTGGTCGTGGAGCGCGCCGTGCGCCCCGTGCAGACGATCGCGAACATGATGGCCGCGATACGCGAGGGCGACACGTCCATCCGCGCCCGTGGCGCCGATCCGGAGAGCGCGCTGGGCCTGGCGCGGTGGGAGGTGAACGCGCTCACCGAAACGGTGCGCCGGCAACGCCTGGGCGCCATCGCGGCCACGGCGCTGCTCCAGCGCGTCATGGACTCGGTGGACGTGGCGGTGTTCGGATTCGACCCCGAGCACCGGCTGCGGCTCGTGAATGGCGAAGGAGAGCGATTGCTCGGCAAGCCCTCCGAGAGATCGCTCGGGCTCGAAGCCGCGTGGCTGGGGCTCGCCGGAACTTTGTCGGGAGACACGCCGCGGCTGATCGAGCTGCGCCTGCCCGGGTCCGTGGGCCGCTGGGAGCTCCGCCGTGGCCAATACATCCAGGACGGTCGCCCGAATGACCTGGTGTTCCTCACCGACCTGTCCCGTGCGCTTCGCGAAGAGGAGCGCGAGGCGTGGCTGCGGCTGATCCGCGTGCTGTCGCACGAGATCAACAACTCGCTGGCGCCCATCCAGTCCATCGCCGGCAGCTTGCGCACGCAGATCCAGCGTTCGCCGACGAGCCCGCTGCCAGAGCGCGACCTCGACGAGGGCCTTGGCATCATCGAGACACGGGCGAGGTCACTCGCGCGGTTCATGCACGCCTACGCGCGACTCGCGCGCCTGCCCAAACCCGTGCTCGCATCGCTCGAGGTGGATCCGTGGGTGCGGCGCGTAGCCGCGCTGGAGACCCGAGTGCCGGTGGAAGTGTTGGGTGGCGAACCCGTGACACTGTCCGCGGACAGCGACCAGTTGGAGCAGCTGCTCATCAATCTCGTGCGCAATGCCGCCGACGCCGCGCTCGAGACCGCCGGCCGCGTGTGGATCGACTGGGGGCTCGCGAAGGACGCGTTCGAGTTGCGCGTCCACGACGAGGGACCGGGCCTGGCCGACACCGCCAACCTGTTCGTGCCGTTCTTCACGACGAAGCCGGAGGGCACGGGCATCGGCCTTGCGCTCTCGCGCCAGATCGCCGAGGCCCACGGCGGCACACTCGCACTCGAGAATCGGGGCGCCGATTCCGCGGCGAAGCGCCGGCCCGGGTGCACCGCGGTCATCCGCCTGCCATTGCCGGAGCCAGGGCGGTAGGCCCCGACCCCCACCGCCGGACGCGAAGCCCTCGCTCGCGTAGTATCGTGCCGCCCATCCGCCGTACCTGCGTTCCTTGCCCGAGAGGCAACTGTATCCATGGACGAATTCCAGCGATTCCTCGCGCTCTGGGAGATCGAGTCGGGCCGCACACTCGCACTCCTCAAGGCACTCCCCGACAAGCAATATGACCTCCGCCCCGATGCGGAGGGCCGTTCGCTCGGCGAGCTCGCGTGGCACCTGGTCGAGATCGAGGCCTACATGACTCACGGCATCAAGCAGGGCGGCTTCACGAGAGGGGCGCGCCCGCCCGGGATCGAGCGCCCGAGAACCGTGGCGGAGCTGGCACCCGGCTACGCCCGAATGCACGCCGAGGCCAGGGCTCGAGTCGATTCGCTGTCGCCAGCGGATCTCGAGCGCGAGATGCCATTCTTCGACGGCCACATCCTCACGGTGGGCCAGATCCTGTGGAGCGCGATGCTCCATCACTTGATCCATCACCGGGGGCAGCTCGCGCTCCTGTGCCGGCTCGCGGGCGGTACGCCGCCGGGACTCTACGGTCCGAACCGCGAGGAGACGGCCGCGATACGTGCCCGGGCAAAGGCCTGAATGGAGCGACTCGACTCGCACCTCGACACGAGCGGCGCCGAGTTCAAGGCGAATACCGAACATCATCGTGCGCTCGCCGCCGACCTCGAGAAGCGCCTCACCGCCGTCCGACAAGGCGGCGGCGCGGAGTCGGTCAAGCGCCACACGTCGCGCGGCAAGCTGTTCGTGCGCGACCGTGTCGAGAAGCTGCTCGACCCCGGCACGGCCTTCCTCGAGCTGTCGCCGCTTGCGGCGAACGGCATGTATGAGGGCGACGCGCCGTCCGCGGGGCTCGTCACTGGCATCGGCAGCGTGCACGGACGCCACGTCATGGTGGTGGCGAACGACGCGACGGTGAAGGGCGGCACCTACTACCCGATGACCGTGAAGAAGCACCTGCGCGCCCAGGAGATCGCGATCGAGAATCGCCTCCCGTGCGTGTACCTCGTGGACTCGGGCGGCGCATTCCTGCCGCTCCAGGCCGACGTGTTCCCCGATCGCGATCACTTCGGCCGCATCTTCTACAATCAGGCGCGCGCCTCGGCGCTGGGTATCCCGCAGGTGGCTGTCGTCATGGGCTCGTGCACGGCTGGCGGCGCGTACGTGCCGGCGATGAGTGACGAGACCGTCATCGTCAAGAACCAGGGCACCATCTTCTTGGGTGGGCCGCCGCTCGTGAAGGCGGCGACCGGCGAAGAGGTCACTGCCGAGGAGCTGGGCGGCGGGGACGTGCACACGCGCATCTCGGGCGTGGCCGATCACCTGGCCGACGACGACGCGCACGCGCTCGAGATGGCGCGCGAGGTCGTGCTGCACCTGGGCCCGGCGCAGGTCGCGCGGCTCAAGCTCGAAGCACCGGAGCCGCCCGCGTACGACCCGGCGGAGCTCCACGGCGTGCTGCCACGCGACACGCGCACGCCCTACGACGTGAAGGAGGTCATCGCCCGGCTCGTGGACGGCTCGCGATTCCACGAGTTCAAGGCGCGCTACGGCACGACGCTGGTGTGCGGGTTCGCGCACCTGATGGGCATGCCGGTCGCGATCCTCGCCAACCAGGGCATCCTGTTCAGCGAGTCGGCGCTCAAGGGCACGCACTTCATCGAGCTCGCCGCGCAGCGTGGCGTGCCGCTGGTGTTCCTGCAGAACATCACCGGATTCATGGTCGGCCGGCAGTACGAGCACGGCGGGATCGCCAAGGACGGCGCGAAGCTGGTGCATGCCGTTGCGAACGCGCAGGTGCCCAAGCTCACTGTCGTGATCGGCGGCAGCTTCGGCGCTGGCAACTACGGTATGTGCGGCCGCGCCTACCAACCTCGCTTCCTCTACATGTGGCCGAACAGCCGGATCAGCGTCATGGGTGGCGAGCAGGCGGCGAGCGTTCTCGCACAGGTGCGCCAGGTCGGCCTCGAGGCGACGGGCAAGAAGATGACGGACGCCGAGGTGAAAGCGTTCAAGCAGCCCATCCTCGACAAGTACGAAGAGGAGGGGAGCCCCTACTTTTCCACCGCGCGCCTGTGGGATGACGGCGTCGTGGACCCCGCCGCCACGCGCGAGGTTCTGGCGCTGTCGCTCGCCGCCAGCCTGAACGCGCCGAGCGCCGAGACGAAGTTCGGCGTGTTCCGGATGTAACGGCCCGCGCCGCCCGAGAACAAACGAGCCCCCGGCGCCAGAAACGCCGGGGGCTCGTTCACATCGTGCGCGGGGACTAATCCAGCCGCACGGTCCCCTCGCCAACGCCCACGTGCAGCCGCACCGTCGAGCGGCCCGAGCCTTCCGACCACGTCGCGTGCGAGCCGATGAAACCGCGGCGCGAGGTGTTCGAACCGCCTCCACGGATGCTGGCGTCACCGATCCCGGCGTCCACCGAGACGTGGCTGGCGCGCGTGCGCGATGCGTGGATGTCCGCTTCGCCCACTCCAAGATCCACTTCG
>JAHFBW010000194.1 GCA_023249845.1 Candidatus Eiseniibacteriota bacterium | reverse complement strand
CGATCTCGTGATCTGCGAGGACAACCTCAGCAAGCGCGAGAACTTTGTCGTCGGCGTCACGACACAGGGTCGCTGCTACCGGATCGCGCGCAACGCGCACCCGGCGAAGCGCGAGTTCGCAGGCGCGTGTTTCTCTCCTGATGGGAGCACGCTGTTCGTGAACGTGCAGCGCCCGGGCATGACGTTCGCGATCTGGGGCCGATGGTCGTCGCGAAAATCCTGACGCGCGCGTGAGGAGGCGTCGCGACCGCGCGTCGCGCGTGCGCGCTCTGTCCAGCGAAAAATTCACCGCGACTTGTGCGGAAAATTTCCCCCTTGTCGCCACGTGCGTCGACGTGGGATAACCCAACTTCGCCGCGAAGGCCGCCTCGACTCCTCGCTCACTCACGGCGCCGCACCAACGAGCCACCGACAAACCCCCGATTCGATCAGTCCAGCCAGACCGACCTTACGCAGCTGAACACTCACGCCGAAGGTCGGCCTGGCAGGACGCACTCGCGTAGCATCGGTTCCATCGCCGACGCTCCAAGGACCAGGGAGGTCCAACATGTCGCAAGCGCTGTCCCCGGAAACGCACACCTCCCCAGGCGCCGCAGCCAACGCTCCCACGCAGGCCGGATTGCACGTCGCGCGTCGCTTCACGTCGCCGGGCCGAGACCCGTTCGATGACGTGAGGTGGGAACAACGCCGCACCGTCATCGCGAACCCGGACGGATCCACGGTGTTCGCGATGGAAGGCGTCGAGGTGCCCGCCGAGTGGTCGCAACTCGCCACGGACATCGTGGTGAGCAAGTACTTCCGTAAGGCTGGTGTGCCCGGCACGCCCGGCCACGAGACCAGCGTGCGCCAGGTCGTGCACCGGCTCGCGCACACCATCCGCGTGGCCGGCGAGCACCAGGGCGGCTATTTCGCTGGCCTCGAGGACGCCGACGCATTCGAGGCCGAGCTCGCCTACATGCTCGTGCGCCAGATCGGCGCGTTCAACTCGCCGGTGTGGTTCAACTGCGGGCTCTACCACGAATACGGCATCGGCGGCTCCGGCGGCAGCTACGCCGTGGACCTCGCCACGAACACCGTGCAAGCCACGCGCGATTCCTACTCGCGACCTCAAGTTTCGGCGTGCTTCATCCAGTCCGTTACCGACGACCTCATGAGCATCTTCGAGCTGGTGAAGAACGAGGCGCGCGTCTTCAAGTACGGCTCCGGCACCGGCACGAACTTCTCGAAGCTGCGCGGCCGCATGGAGAAGTTGTCGGGCGGCGGCACGTCGTCGGGGCTCATGAGCTTCCTCGAGGTGCTCGATCGCGGCGCCGGCGCCACCAAGTCGGGCGGCACGACGCGGCGCGCGGCCAAGATGGTGGTGCTCGATATGGACCACCCCGAGATCGTCGACTTCATCCACTGGAAGGTGCGCGAGGAGCGCAAGGTCGCGGCACTCGTCTCGGTGGGGTACTCGTCGGACTTCAACGGCGAGGCCTACGCCACCGTGGCCGGGCAGAACTCGAACAACTCCGTGCGCGTGCCCGACTCGTTCATGAACGCGGTCGAGAAGGACGGCTCATGGCAGACGCGACTGCGCACGAACGGCGAGGTGTACGAGACGTTCCAGGCGCGCAAGCTGTGGCACGACATCGCCGACGCCGCGTGGGCGTGCGCCGATCCAGGCGTGCAGTTCGACGACACCATCCAGAAGTGGCACACGTGCAAGAGCACGGATCGCATCCATGCGACAAATCCGTGCTCCGAGTATGTGTTCTTGGACGACACGGCGTGCAACCTGGCGTCCATCAACCTCATGAAGTTCCGCCGCGACGACGGCTCGTTCGACATCGAGGGCTACCGCCACGCGAACCGCGTGTTCTTCCTGGCGCAGGAGATCCTGGTGTCGTTCGCGTCGTACCCGACCGAGCGCATCGCGCGGAACTCCGACGACTACCGCCCGCTGGGACTGGGCTACGCCAACCTCGGCACGCTGCTCATGGTCGAGGGGCTGCCCTACGACAGCGACGCGGCGCGCACCTACGCGGCCTGCGTCACCGCGATCATGACCGGCGAGGCGTACGCGCTCTCGGCCGAGATGGCGGCGAGCAAGGGCCCGTTCCGCGGGTTCGAGCAGAACCGCGACAGCATGCTCGGCGTCATGCGCCAGCACCGCGAGGCGGCGCGCGCCATCGACCCGACGCTGGCGCCGCGCGAGATGCGGGCGGCGGCGATCGAGGCGTGGGATCGCGCCATGGCGTTCGGCGGCCTGCACGGCTACCGCAACGCGCAGGCCACGGTGCTCGCCCCGACCGGCACGATCGGCCTGCTCATGGACTGCGACACGACCGGGGTCGAGCCCGACTTCGCGCTGGTCAAGTTCAAGAAGCTGGCCGGTGGTGGCTACTTCAAGATCGTGAACCAGTCCGTCCCTAAGGCGCTCCAGCGCCTGGGCTACGACTCGCAGGAGATCGAGCGCATCGTCCGCTACGCGGTGGGCTACGGCACGCTGCAGGGTGTGCCGCACATCAACGACTCGTCGCTCCACACCAAGGGCTTCACCGAGAGCGAGCTCGTGGCCATCGAGAAGTCGCTGCCGAACGTGCTCGACATCCGCCAGGCGTTCGGGCGCGGCATGCTCTCGGACGACACGCTCACGCGGCTCGGCGTGAGCATGGCCGAGCGCGAGAAGGCCGGCTTCAACGTGCTGCCGTTCTTGGGCTTTACCGACAAGCAGATCGACGAAGCGAACCTGTATGTGTGCGGCACGCAGACCGTGGAGGGCGCGCCGGGCCTGAAGCTCGAGCACCTGGCGGTGTTCGACTGCGCCAATCGCTGCGGCACGAACGGGACGCGCTTCATCCGCCCCATGGGCCACGTGCGCATGATGGGCGCGGCGCAGCCGTTCATCTGCGGCGCCATCAGCAAGACCGTGAACCTGCCGAACGAAGCCACGGTCGAGGACGTCGAGCAGATCTACGCCGAGTCGTGGAAGCTGGGCCTGAAGGCGGTGGCGCTCTATCGCGACGGCTGCAAGCTGTCGCAGCCGCTCGCCACGGCCGCCAGGAAGCAGACCGACGAACCCACGGCGGCCACCGCCGAGGGCGCCGCGCCGGTCAAGCTCCATCGCCGCCGCCTGCCGCGCCGTCGCCATGGCTTCACGCAGGAGGCGCGCATCGCCGGCCACAAGGTGTTCCTGCGCACCGGCGAGTACGAAGACGGGGGCCTAGGCGAGATCTTCATCGACATGCACAAGGAGGGCGCTGCGTTCCGCAGCATGATGAACTGCTTCGCCATCTCGGTGAGCATGGGGCTCCAGTACGGCGTGCCGCTCGAGGACCTGGTGGACCAGTTCTGCTTCACGCGGTTCGAGCCGCACGGCCGAGTCGAGGGGCACGACAACATCAAGGTGTCCACAAGCGTCATCGACTACGTGTTCCGCGTGCTCGGCTACGAGTACCTGAACCGCACCGATCTCGCGCACGTCATCGACGAGGCGCCGCAGGGCCAGTTGCTGCGACGCCCGCACGCCACCGACATGCCGGTCGGCAAGGAGCACCGCAGCGCGCCGGCCGCATCGGTCGGCATCACGCCCGCCAAGCCGGTGATGGCGATGACGTCACGCGTGGTGGACGCCGAGGACGCCGGTGCCGCGAGCCTCGCGGTGCAGAACAAGAAGCTGCTGGGCGACGCGCCAGCGTGCGACTGCTGTGGCCACATCACCATCCGCAACGGCACCTGCTACAAGTGCCTGAATTGCGGGAACTCGATGGGGTGTTCGTAGGCTTGCCACTGCTCTCGCACTGGGATCTACGAACGGCCGGCGCCCTCGGGCGGCCGGCCGTTCGCATCCGCGCCGTCAGGCCCGGGCGAACGCGCCCGCGCACTCGACCACGAACAGGTGCTCGCGATTGCGTGAGGGCCCTGGCGTGCCGACCTTTTCGCCTTGCGGGTTGTACACGCCGAGGCGATGGCCGATGTAGCGCGGGTGCTCCACCGAGACCTCGCGCACGTCACCGCGCGCGGCGAGCAGCTCGCGCAGTCGCTCGAGCGACAGGTAGCCCTCGTCGTTGAACGACACCACGAGCCGACGGGCGCGTACGCGCTCGAGCACCGCACCGAACGCGCGCTCCATCGAGCCGCGACGGTTGAACGCGCTGCCCCGCTCGCGCACGTCGGCGCGCTTGCAGGCCACGCCGTACACCTCGGGCTCATCGAAGCGCACTAGTGTCTCCCAGACGTGGTAGTTCCCGAGGTAGCTGTGCTGGTTGTACGGCGGATCCAGGTAGGCCACGTCGGCCTCGAACTGCTCCGCAGCCTCGATCGCGTCCAGGCACGACGCGGAGCCCTCGCCGGCGAGGAGTTCGGGCACGCGTAGCCGCAGCGGCTGGGCCGAGCGCGCCGACCAGGCCTTCAAGTACGCCATCTGTAGCCCCACGGTGGAGTCCACGCGATCGGCGGCCTCGACCAGGCTCGTGAGCGCGACGGCCTGAAGCCCCGGTGGCAGCGCCAGCGCCGCGATCCGCGCGCGGATCGCCTCGGCGCGCGCGGCGTTCGAAGGCTGGAGGTAGCGTGAGCGCACGGCGTACGTCTCGGTGAACCAGCCGGCGCGGCCAGGCAGCCGGTCCAGCTCGGCGATGAGTCGCTCCGCGGCGACCTGCCACCGCCGAGCGTCGGCCGCCACGTAGCAGCCGGCCAGCACGTGCGCGTACTCGTTGTGGTCGTTCGCGTGCACACGCACGCCTTCGCGCTTCAGCGCGTGTCCCACGCGTGACGTGCCGGAGAACAGGTCGAGCGCGGTGCGCGGCTTGCCGTTCAGCACGGCGCGCACGATTCGCGGCACGAGCAGCCGCTTGGAGCCGATGTACTTGATCAGGATCCCTCCCGCCGCCGCATCTCCTTGTCGCCGCGGACACGCCCGAGGGTGAAAGGTCTCCGCTAGACTTTCGCCCGCCGCAGCGCCGCCTTCACGCGTGCGATGAAGCGCGCCGGATCGAGCGGCTTGCGGATGTAATCATCCGCGCCCTCGTCCATCAACCTGGCCTCGAGGCCTTCGTCTTCCTGCGCGGTGGCCACGATCACTGGCAGGACCTGAGTCGCGTCATTGCCGCGCACCTCACGCAGCACCTCGAGACCGTCCAGGTCGGGCATGGTGTAGTCGAGGATCATGAGTCCGTAGGGGGTGCCGCCGCGAAGCTTCTTCAATCCCGCGGAGCCGTCTGCGGCCTCGTCCACCTGGAACCCTGCGGACTCCAGCAGGCGCCGCGCGGCCTTCCTCTGTACCCTGTCGTCGTCCACCACCAGCACGCGGGTCGCCGCCGCGGGCTCTAGGGCCACTGCGGGTTCCGCGGTCTCCTCGCCGCTCGAGTCGGTGCCCAGCACTCGCGCCACTTCCTGTAGCGTCGTGCTGCCGTCTGTCACGCGAGCGAGCCCGTTCACAAGCAGCTCGCGCATGCCCCCGGCCACTGCCGCACGGTGCAGCTCGGCAGCACCGCGCCCGCCGCTCACCAGCGCCGAAAGCGCCGGTGTGGTCACCAGCACCTCGAGCACCGCCATGCGTCCGTGGTAGCCCGACTTCCCGCACGCGGGACAGCCCACCGCACGGCGCACGGGCTTCACGCCGAAGCAGTCAGCCATTCGCTGCTCGTCACGCGTGAGGTCGCCTTCGACGGGCACGGCGCACTTCTCGCACAGCCGGCGCACGAGGCGCTGCGCGACGACACCGCGCAGCGAGGCGGCGATCCCCGCGCGGTCCAGCCCCAGGTCCAGCAGCCGTTCGATCGCGCTGGCGGCATCGTTCGTGTGCAGCGTCGCCAGCACGAGATGCCCGGTCATGCTCGCCTGCAGCGCGATGCCGGCGGTCTCGAGGTCGCGGATCTCGCCGACCAGGATCACGTCGGGATCCTGGCGCAGGATGGCACGCAGCGCCGAGGGGAAGGAGACCTTCTGCTTCGGCTCCACCTGGATCTGGGTGATCCCCGGAAGCTCGTATTCGACCGGGTTCTCCACCGTCATGATGTTGATCTCCCCGGTGGCGAGCTGGCGAATGGCGGCGTAGAGCGTCGTGGTCTTCCCCGATCCCGTCGGGCCCGTCACCACCACGATGCCGCTGCGCTGCGACAGTAGCCGCTCAATACGGGCGTACTCCGGCCCGGGGAGCTCCAGGCCCTGGAGCGTGGGGGCCGTGCTGTGGTCGAGCAATCGCACCACGCACTTCTCGGCCTCGCGGGTGGGCACGGTGGAAATGCGCAGTTCCAGATTGCGAGTTTCCACCTGGATGCGCGCCCGTCCGTCTTGGGGTCGCAGCCGGTCCGCGATGTCCAGCTTGCCCATGATCTTGACACGGGTGATCACCCGGTTGAGCGCAGCCATCGGCAGTTGGAGCAGCGTGCGCATCACGCCATCCACGCGAATGCGCACCGTGCCCTCGCTCCGCCCTGGCTCCATATGAATGTCGCTCGCCCGCTGCCGCACCGCGTCGCTGAGGATGAAGTTCGTGAGCTTGATGATCGGGGCGGATTCCACCTCGCTCGCGTCAACGGCCTCGGGGCCAGCCTCCTCGAGCACCTCGACGACGCGCGTGAGGTCGTCCTCGAGCCGCGCCGCCAGCGGTCCATGCGCGTTGGCAT
>JAHFBW010000193.1 GCA_023249845.1 Candidatus Eiseniibacteriota bacterium | reverse complement strand
AGGTCGGCGATGGCCGCCGGCGGCACCAAGTCACCGCTCGTCGCCACTTGTGCGAAGTTCGAGTAACCCGACCAGTTCGGCACTTCATCCGCGGTGCGCAGGATGAAGTAGTAGGTCGTTGACGGGTTCAAGCCCCGCACGCGCACGGAGTCGATGGAGCCGGCGGGGCGTGGCACGGGCAGGTTGGTCACCGGTGTGGCGGCGTTCCACCACGAGAGTGTGTCGGTGCCGGTGATGGGAATGGTGCGGTAGCGAAGCATGTACTGCGCGGCGGTGCCGGTGTTCCCATCGTCGCCGGGCGCTGTCCATTGCAGCGCGATACTCGAGTCCGCCGGCGTCTGCGCCAGAGCGGCACGGGGTGTGAGCAGCGCCACGAGCCCCAGAGCCAGCAGAGCGAGCGACGTGCGGATCCATCCGCGTCCCACCCGCGCGAGCGGGGAGGGGCGGAGTGGGCGACCCGAGATGCGTGGAGTTGTCATGGTCAGTCCCCCTCGCGGTGCGGTGTCGTGCGACGTTGCAACGTGGCTGCGCGCGCATCAGCACCATCGGTGCCATGCTCGACGTGCAACTTGCCCCGCGTTTCCGCAAGTGGAGTCAACAGCCGGATCTGCGCGCGCTGCGACCTGCGATGCGGCGTGCGCGCTGCACGCGCGTTCGTGCACGGCGTCGCGCTCAAGATGCACACCGCCGCCTCGATGCGGAGTTCGCATGGGCGGTGCGGCTCTCGCGGCAATGTTCAGCGTTCGCCAAGCGCTCTGGCACCGGGCCGCGCGCCCGGCTAGCATGTCGGCCCACTCTTCTTAGAAGGGGCGACGACCATGGATGCGAGGATCCTCGAGGAAGCGCGTGCCGCGTTCGCAGCAGGGCCGGCGAGCCTCACGCTGGGCGCTATCGTTCACGGTGGCGAGTGCCACCCCGAGCCGATCGCGATGCTTCCACTCGCCATGGCGAATCGTCACGGTTTGATCGCCGGCGCCACGGGCACCGGAAAGACCAAGTCACTCCAGCTCCTCGCCGAGCAGTTCTCGGCCGCGGGCGTGCCGGTGTTCCTCGCGGACTTGAAGGGCGATCTCTCCGGCATGTCGGTCGCGGGGGAGACGAGCGACAAGGTGGCGCAGCGCGCGAAGGACACGGGCTACACCTGGATGGGAATGGCGTGCCCAGTGGAGTTTCTTAGCCTCTCCGGCGCTCGCGGCGCGCAGTTGCGCGCCACGGTCTCGAGTTTCGGGCCGCTGCTGCTGGCGAAGGTGCTGGGCTTGAACGAGACGCAGACCAGCGTGTTGACCATGGTGTTCAAGCTCGCTGACGACCAGAAGCTTCCACTCATCGACTTCTCCGATCTGCGCGCGGTGTTGCAGTTCTTGAGCTCCGACACGGGCGAGGCGGTGCTGGCGCCTTACGGCGGCATGTCCAAGGCCACGGTCGGTGTGCTGCTGCGCGAGATGGTCGAGCTGGAGCAGCAGGGCGCTGGCGCGTTCCTCGGCGTGCCCGAGTTCGACCTGGACGACCTGCTGCAGTTGGAACGCGACGGCACCGGGCTCGTCTCCGTGCTGGAGCTCCAGGACGTGCAGGACAAGCCGGCGCTGTTCTCCACGTTCATGATGTGGATGCTGGCGCGCCTCTACCACGACCTGCCCGAGGTGGGCGACGTGGACAAGCCGAAGCTCGTGTTCTTCTTCGACGAAGCACACCTGCTGTTCGAAAGCGCGAGCAAGGCGTTCCTGGACCAGGTCGAGCAGGTCGTGCGGCTCGTGCGCTCGAAGGGCGTGGGCGTGTACTTCGTCACCCAGAACCCGAAGGACATCCCGGCCGACATCCTCGGCCAGCTCGGCCATCGCGTGCAGCACGCGCTGCGCGCGTTCACCCCCGATGACGAGAAGGCGTTGCGCGCCGCGGCGCGAACGTTTCCGAAGACGGAGCGCTACGACATCGAGGAGACGCTCACCACGCTCGGCATCGGCGAGGCGTTCGTGACCGTCCTGCGACCGAACGGCGCGCCGACGCCGCCGTTCGCGGTGCGCATGATCCCGCCCGCGACCCGCATGGGGACGCTCACCGAGACCGAGTTCCAGCAGTCACTCTCCCGCTCGCGGCAGGTGCAGGAGTACGCCAAGGCTCTGGACCCGCAGAGCGCACGCGAGATGCTGCTCGAGCGCATGGCGCCGGCGGCGGCCAGTGGCGACGTCCCGGGCGGCGCCGCGACATCCATGCCCACGCCGACAGTGGCGGTGGGCGGCGCGCTCGCGGCACTCGGGGCCGCGATCAACTCGCCGCTCGGGCGCATGATCGCCGGCCGCGTCACGACGCAGGTCGCGCGCGGTGTCATGGGCGCCCTCCTCGGTTCGGCCCCGAGGCGGCGCACGCGGCGCGGGCTCTTCTAGAGATGAGCGTTGGCGCCGCTCCGGTGACGCCCGGCGGGAAGCAGAGCGGATTCGGGGTCGGCGCGGGCGCCGCGGCGCTCGCGGCAGGCCTCGCGCACGCGACGTCGCTCGCGGCGCCGTTCTTCGCCGACGACTGGCTGTTCCTGGACCAGGTGCGTTCGCGCTCGCTTCTGGCCGTGCTGGCCTCGCCGGACCCACTCGGGAACTTCTTCCGTCCACTTGGGCGCCAGCTCTGGTTCTGGTTGTGGGCGAGCATCAGCGGTGAGTCACCGGTCGTGTTCCACGCCGCGAACGTGGCGCTGCTCATGGCCTCGGTCGTCCTGCTGGCGCTTCTCGTTCGGCGCGTGAGCGGTGCCACCGCCGGCGTCGTGGCCGCGGGCTTCCTGGCGCTTAACTACGCGGCCGACGTGCCGGTCTATTGGGCCTCGGGGAGCCAGGAACTCCTGGCGCTCACGCTGTCACTCTCGGCGTTGCTCGCGCACGTCTCGCGCCGGCGAGTCACCGCCGCGGCGCTGTTCGTCGCGGCGCTCCTCTCCAAGGAATCCGTCGTGCTGTTGCCGCTCGCCGCGGCCGCGCTCGATTTAGACGGTGGAGGCGTGCGCGCGCGCGCACGCCGACTGCTCCCGCTCGTCCTGGCACTCCTCGCTTGGGCGGGACTCGCGGCGTGGGCCACGCTTCGTCGCGGCGCGCCGGGGGCAGGACTCGCACCAAGCACGATGGGACCGCTCGCGGTCCCCGTGCTGCTCGTGCGTGTCACGCTCGGCCTCGAGTGGCCCACCGGCGCCGGGGTGGCCTGGCGCCCGACGGATCCGGGTGGCCTCATCTGGGTGGCGCTGCTGCTCGTCGTCGCCGGGGCGTGGTTCGTGGCGCCCCGCGTCGCGCGCGTGGCCAGCGCCGCACGCGGTGCTCGGAAGGCGCGACGTGGCCGCGACAAGGTGGCGGCAACGAACCCCGCGCCCGAACCTGTCCCCGAAGTCTCGTCGCGAGGAATCCGGGCGGGGCTCGTGTGGGCCGTGGCCGGTGCGCTGCCGGTGGCGGTGGTCGCGCCACTCTGGAGTGCCTACTACCTGCTGTTCGCGCTCGCGGGTGTGGGGCTCGCGCTCGGCACGTGGGTGGCGCGTTCGCGCCGACCGGGGATGACGGCGGTGGTCGCGCTCGCGGTGCTTGGCTGGCTCTCGAGCCAGGCGCGCGCGCTTCAGGAGTTCGCGACGGCGCCCTCTCCGTGGAGCGCCCAGTCGCACGTCAATCGCTTCTACCTGGACCGCGGCATGGTCGTCGTGGCACGCGCGGTCGCCGACCTGCGAAGCGAACTGCCCGCGCCCGCGCCACGGACGTCGTTCTTCTTCGCGGGCCTGCCGTCGTTCGCGGCCGTTCAGGTGGCGGACGGGCCGCTCGTGCGCGGCGTCTACCGCGACTCCAGCCTGCGCGGGTTCTTTCTCTCGGAGATGACGCGCGAACGACTCGCGCGCGGGCCGTGGCGGGTGTTCTTCTTCGACCCGCCGAGCGGGCATCTCCGAGACAACACGAACAAACCGGGCGTGTTCATGAGCACGGCGCTCGGCGCGATCCTGAATGGCAAACCCGAATCCGCCGACATCGCACTCGAAGCGGCACGGCTGAATGGCGAGCAGAAGCTGGGCCTTGAGTACGTCTCGGCGTGGGTGGCGTTCGAGTTGGGCGACACGGCGCGGACGCGCGCGCAGCTCCTCCATTCGGGCCACGGGGTCGGCGGCGACACCCGCGTGATCGTGGACACGGCACGTCGCCAGCTCGCGCGGACGGATTCGCTCGGCGCCCTGATCACCTTGCGCGAAGGGCTTCGGACCAACTCGTTCGACCCCAACGTTCATGCCGTGCTCTCGGACATCCTGCTCGAGCGCCCGGAGTCCCGCCCCGAGGGCCAGCTCGAAGCGTACGCCACACGCCTGCTCGCGCCGCGCGTCGGAAGCGTGTGGCGACGCTGGGCGTATGTGCTGGCGTATGAGCTGCGCATCCGGGAGTCCATCGCGGCGCTCGATCGCTATGCGGAGCTCGATCCCGTCGCCTGGGCGGCGGACTCCCGGGCGACGCGGATGCGCACAACGATGGTGCGCATGCTGCCCGGCGGCGACCTCGCGCAACGCGCGATGAAGCGCGAACTCACGCGCTGACGCGCCGCGATCGCCGGAGGTTGACGGCCGCTTGCGGCGTGGTGTACACCCTTCCGTCCCAAGCTCCGTGGGGCTGTAGCTCAGCTGGGAGAGCGCTTGCATGGCATGCAAGAGGTCGACGGTTCGATCCCGTTCAGCTCCACCAACTTCGTGAAACGACGGCGGGCGACACGGGTGCACGTTCCGGGTTCCGGGCGCCCGGCCCCTCGAGGGAGGCCCCAGTGATGGTGTTCGTGCTCATCGTGTTGGCCGCGGCATCACGTCTGCTGCCCCATCCTCCGAACTTCGCGCCCGTTGCTGCCCTCGGGCTCTTCGCTGGCGCATTCGCGGGACGCCGCGGCGCCTGGCTCGTCGCGTTCGGGGCGCTGCTCGCCTCCGACGCCGTGCTGGGCTTTTACCACCCCGTCAGCATGTTCTGGAACTACCTCGCGTTCGCGGCCTGCCTGCTCTTGGGCTCGGGCTGGCTCGCGCGCGGCCGCTCGTTCGGCCGCATTGCCGGCGCGGTGCTGGCCACCGCGGTCACATTCTTCGCGCTCTCGAACTTCGGAATGTGGGCGAGCGGCTACTACCCGCGAACGTGGGCCGGCCTCGTCGAATGCTACGTCGCCGCGCTACCGTTCTTCCGCAACACGCTCGCGTCCGACGTGCTCTACAGCGCGGTGCTGTTCGGGGGGCACGCGGTGCTCGTGCGCTGGTTCCCGCGCACGGAAACCGCCGCCGCGCGCACCTGATCGCGGACGGTCTCGAGACGCCCCGGCGATCCCGATCGCCGGGGCGAATCGCTGTCCGGTTCGGACCGGACGGCTGGGCCGGCCGGTACTGCTGCCGCTTCGAGGAGCAGCGCGCGCGTCGCAGGCGAGAGCCACTCGACTTCGCCGGGTTGGGCGGCGAACACATGACCCCCGGCGTCCACGACCCAGGTGTAGGGCAGGCTCGGGCAAGGCAGGGATCGCTGCAGGTCGCGCCGGTGGTCGAGCAGCACGGGCACGGTGAGACGTAGCCGTGCCGCGAAGCGCGCCACCGAGGGGAACGGGTCGAAGCACACGACCGCGACGCGGAGCCGGCCCTCCGCCACCTCGGGAAGTGTTCGCACCAGCGAATCGAGCGCCAGCACCTGAGCGCGGCCATGGAGCTCCCACGGCGCCCAGTAGTGCACCAGCCACGCCACGCGCCCGCTCGCGATCCGCGAAGCGCCCACCGGGACGCGCGGCAGCGACACGTCGAACGGTGGCAAGGAGCGGGTCGCCGCGCGCGCGAGCGGCCTCGGCACGTCACCCGGCCGGGACACCACGAACAGGTTCGCGCGCCAGGCGAACAGTCCCAGGAGTCCCAGCACGAGCACGACCGCGGCGAGCCGAACGCTCATGTCGTCCACCCGCGCGAACGGCGATGGAGGAGGCGCACGCCACGAGTCTAGCCCGGACAGCGGCATTCCGAGTCAGTGGCAGGACGGTCCCTGCTTCAGGAGGCGCGTCGCCACTGCCCCGAGGGGGTGTCGCGCGGCGGCGTGCGCTTGCGCGACGGGACCTCGGGTCGCCCCGGCGTCGCCGCGCTGCGCTTGGTGGCGTGGCCGCACTTGGGACAGAACCCCCACGCGGCCTCGACGCGGCGCTGGCAGTTCGAGCAGTGTTCGCCCACGAAGTGGCCGCACGAATAGCAGTACTCGAACTCCTGCGAGACCACCGTGTTGCACGAGCCGCACAGCTTCACGCCCTGCTCGGCCAGGTAGACGACGCGCGCCACCTCTTCGAGCGTGGTGATCCCGCGCAGCGTCTTCTCGAGACCGTCCTCGCCGATCGGCCGCATGCCGCCCTGGAGCGCGAGCTTCCGAATCTCGCCGTCGTTCGCGCCTCGCACGATGTGGCTCTGCATGGTCTCGTCCATCTCCAGCACCTCGAAGATGCCGGTGCGGCCGCTGAATCCGCTCTGCCTGCACTGCGGACAGCCGGCGCCGCGATACAGCGTCACGCTGCCCTCGGTCGCGACGGCCCCGCCCAGCCGATTCAGCGTGCTCACGTCGACCTCATGCGACTCCTTGCAGCGCGTGCAGATGACGCGCACCAGGCGGATGCTCACGACGCCGATCAG
>JAHFBW010000192.1 GCA_023249845.1 Candidatus Eiseniibacteriota bacterium | reverse complement strand
CGGCGGTCCCGTCCCCGATGAGCCGAGGGGGAGGGTGCGACCCCATTGAGACTGGGAGCCGCCTGGGCGCGTGCGGGAGCCAGGGACGGCGAAGAGCGCGACCAGACGAGGGAGGAGGGCGCAGGATGCGCCCGACGACCGTGCTCCCAGTCCCGATGGGGCCGCACCCTGCCCCCGCCGCCGAGCAGGCGATCGAAGCACGTGATGTCGTCGGAAATGGGTCGCGCGCGTTCGCGACGGAAAGCGGGGGGAGACGAGGAACCCGCGAGTTGCTACGCCGCCGGGTCCTGCGTGACGTAGGGCTCGAACGTCGCGCGCTCGACCGCGTGGTCGTAGGCCTCGTCGCCCGTGATGATCTCGCGTCGGAGCAGGTCCAGGAGCACGCCATCCAGGCTCTGCATGCCCGCCCGGGAACCCGCCTGGATCGCACTCATGAGCTTGTGAGTGTTGCCCTGGCGGATCATCGCGCTCACCGCGCTCGTGTTCACCAGCACCTCGGCCGCCACCTTGCGGCCCGAGAGGTCCGCTTTGCACACCAGCTGCTGCGACACCACCAGGCGCAGACTGTCCGACAGCATCGTGCGGATCTGGTCCTGGCGGCGCGCCGGGAACACGTTCACGATGCGGTCCACGCAACGCACCGCGCCGTTCGTGTGCAGCGTCCCCAGCACCATGATGCCCGTCTCCGCTGCGGTGAGTGCCAGCGAGATGGTCTCCATGTCGCGCATCTCGCCGATCATGATCACGTCCGGGTCCTCGCGGACCACGCTGCGAAGCGCTTCGGCGAACGAGGGCGCGTGCGTGCCCACCTCGCGCTGGGTCACGACGCACTTGAGATAGGGGTGAACGAACTCGATGGGATCCTCGATCGTCACGATGTGGCCGCGGCGCGAGCCATTCAGGTGCGACACCATGCCCGCGAGCGTCGTGGACTTGCCCGAGCCGGTGGGGCCGGTCACGAGCACCAGGCCCTTGCCCACGGCCAGCATGTGCTGGACGACGCCGGGCAGCTCCAGAGATTCGAGCGTCGGAGGTTTCTCCGGGATGATGCGGAACGCGGCGCCCAGCCCGCGCGTATGACGGTAGACGTTCACGCGGAAACGACCCGCCTGCTTGGATTCGTAGGCGAAGTCCACGTGGTCGCCGAGCTCGAGCTGCGCCCGCTGTTCGGGCGACATGAATTCCTCCAGGAAGTCACCCATGTCCCGCGCGGAGATGTCGCGGAAACGCACGGGCTCGAGCGCGCCGTTCAGTCGGATGCGGATGGGCTGACCCGCGACCAGGTGCACGTCGGAGCCGCCCTGCTTCACCGCGAGTTCGAGGAACGCGTCGATGCGGTTCATGTCACGCCGCCCGGAATTCGCCGTTCACGATGCCGAGTAGCTCGGGGCGGGTGAGGAACGGCGCGAAGCCCCACTTGTCCTCGGCCTTCAGGAACGCCTCGTCGGGGTCCACCTCGCCGGCGCGCACGAGCGCCAGGAGCGACTGGTCCATGAGCTGCATGCCGAGCCGCTTGCCGATGGTGATCGCGCCAGGGATCTGGAACGACTTGCCCTCGCGGATCATCTGCTGCACGGCCACGTTTACGATGAGTAACTCGTGCGCGGCGCGCCGGCCGCGGCCGTCCGCGCAGCGCACCAGCTCCTGGCTGATCACCGCCTTCAGGTTCTCCGCCAGCGAGTGGCGCACCTGGGCATGGTTCTCGGACGGATGCGCGTCCACGATGCGGTCGATCGTCTGTGCCGCGCCGCGCGTGTGGAGCGTGCCGAGCACGAGGTGGCCGGTCTCGGCCGCCTCGAGCGCCAGCGTCACGGTCTCGGGATCGCGCAGCTCACCCACGAGGATCACGTCCGGGTCCTCGCGCAACGCCGCACGCAGTCCGGCGTGGAACGATGGCACGTGCGTGCCCACCTCACGCTGGATGATCTGGCAGCGCTTGCTCTCGTGCACGAACTCGATCGGATCCTCGAGCGTGATGATATTCAGCGAGGCATGTTCGTTGATCTCACGGATCATCGCGGCCAGCGTCGTGGATTTGCCCGTGCCCGTGGACCCTGTCACCAGCACGAGACCGTTCGACAAGCGCGTAAAGCCCGCGATGACGCGCGGCAGCGACAGCTCGGCGAGCGTCGGCACCTCGTCCGGAATGATGCGGCAGATCGCGGACATACCGGCGCGATGGCGAACCACGTTGACGCGAAACCGACCCAGTCCCTCCGCGGAGTAGCCAATGTCCACCGATCCCAGGCGTTCGAACACCGCCCAATGCTCGTCGTCCATGATCTCCCGCACGAGGTCGCGGCACTCCCGATCGGTGAGCGAGCGGTACTGGATTGGCATGAGGTCGTCATCCAGGCGGACGAGCGGCGGGAGTCCCACCGAGAAGTGGATGTCGGAGCCGCCCTGCTGGCGGCCGATCTCGAGAAACGCGTCGAGGCGTGCCATGCGGGTCCGGCGCGCTACAGCGCGGCGCGCACCATCTCCAGCATCGCGGTGGCGCTGGCGGGCCGGTCGGCGGCGTGTCGCGACATGGCCTTCATGACCACGTCGCTCACGGTGGTGGGGATGCCGGCCGCCACCGTGGACAGCGCGGGCACGTTGGGCTCCAGGTGCTGGAACAGCACGTTCACCGCGTTCGTGCCCGAGAACGGCTGCTTCCCCGACATCGCTTCGTAGAGCACCACACCGAGCGAGTAGAGATCGCAGCGGGCGTCCACGTCGGTGCCGGTGATCTGCTCGGGCGCGATGTACTCGGGTGTGCCGACGAGGATGCCGCTCTGCGTCAGGCGCGAGTGCGCGTTGTGGCCCACCGACGCCAGGCCGAAGTCCACGATCTTCACCTGGTCACCATCACCGACGAGCAGGTTGGCGGGCTTGATGTCACGGTGGAACACGCCCGCCGCGTGCGCCGCGGAAAGGCCCTCCAGCGTCTGCTCCGCGATGTGCATGGCGCGCGCCGGTGACAGCGGGCCGTCCTGGCGGAGCAGGGCGCCGAGGTCGCGGGCGGGGAAGTGCTCCATCGAGATGGCGTGCGAACCGTCCAGTTCGAGGAGGTCGTAGATGCGAATGACGCTCGGATGCGAGATGCGTCGCGAGAGCTTCAGCTCCTGCACGAACCGCCGGATCATCGTGGGGTCGAGCGAGAGCTGGGGCGACAGGATCTTCAACACCAGCGACTCCTTCACGATCACATCCTCGACCAGGTAGACCGTGCCGAAGCCACCGCCACCGATGCGCTGGACGACGCGGAAGCGCCCCGCCAGTTCGGCGCCGGGCGCCAGCTTCTGCATGTTCAGCTTCGGCGCGTCAGGGGTGGCGGCGGTCTCGGGCACCGTGAGCCCGGGTGTCCCTGTCGCCCCGGAGGTGTTGGACCCCGCTCCAGCGCCCGCGGCGGGCGAGGCCGGGTCCGAAGCGGCCCCCGCGCCCTTGGCATCAGGGCCGCGCGTCCCGCGCACGTTCATGGGTTTCTGGGTGTTTCGGGTCACACGCATCCCTGCCTTGTCGAGCACGGCGACGATGTTCTGCCGCAGGGGCTCGGGCAGCTCGCGCGAGACCAGTCCGACGAGCGCCTGAAGCGACTCGCGGCGCGCTTCGGGATCGGCAGACTCGGCCAGCCGGCACAGCGGCTCCACCACGCTCTCGCCGCCGATCGCGCCGAGTGCGCGGACGCACAGTGGCAGCGCGCGCGCGTCGCGGCCCATCATGCGCAGCAGTGGCTCCACCGCTGATCCCTCGCCGGACTTGCCGAGCGCGTCCACGGCGCGTTCACGCACCCACCAGTCCTCGTCCTCGAGGGCCTCGATCAGCGCGGGGACCGCGCGCGAGTCGGGCACCGTGTTGAGGATCTCGATGGCGTAGCGCCGCGCGAAGTCGTCCGGGTCGCGAGTGAGTTCGAGCACGGCGTCCACGACCCTGGGGCCGCCGAGCGTGCCGAGCGCGTCGGCGGAGCGCACGCGCACCCACCAGTCCGCATCCTTCAGCGCGTGCACGAGGTCCTTGATGGCGTCCACGGTGACGACCTGGTTCAGTACCTCGACGGCGCCGCGACGCACGTACTCCGATTCGTCCTTGAGCGCGTCGAGCAGGTGCGGTACGGCGCTCACGTCCGCGAGCCCGACCAGCGCCTCGATCGCCGACGTCTGCACCTTGAGGTCCTGGTCTCGCAGTCTCGTGCACAGCGCCGGGATCGCCTGCGTGGCCTTCATGCGCGCCACGCTGCGCACCGCCTCCAGGCGCACGGCGCCGTTCTCGTCCTTCACGAGCTTGGAGACCGCCGCGTTGGCGGCCGGTCCCGGAACGCGGGCGAGCAGGCGAGCCATGTGCATGCGGATCCACCACTCGGGATGCTTGGAAAGCTCGATCACGTCGCTCAATATGGCGGGATCCGACACGCGCTCGATCATGCGCAGGGCCGAGTTCCGCGCCTCCTTGCCGAGGTTCGGCAACACGCGCAGCAGCGTCGTGGGCGGCACACGGTTGGACTGGGCCTCGAGTACTCGCTCCAGGTGGGCGCGCTGGACGCGCTCGTCGGCGTAGAGAGCGAGCAGCTGGCTCGCGTCGTAGGTGTCGGCAGTGCTCAGGACCTGGGCCACGGCGTCCATCACGTACGGGCTCTGTGAGCGCAACCCTTCCACGAACGACGACAGCGTGTCCTGGCTGACCAGCGACACCAGCACGTCGAGCGTCGCCGGGGTGGCGTGCGAGCTGCCGAGGCCGTCGAACAGGGCGCGGACCGCCGAGGCCCCCATCGCGCCGAGCTGCGTGCGGGCTTCGATCAGCTGGGCGTCCTGGAGGCGTTCGCCGGACTGCAGCTGGCGCACGTAGCGACTGGCCTGGAAGCGCTTCAGGATCTCCATGCGCGACGCACCCGTCCTTCCATGGCGAAACGCGAACGCCCGAGTTCCCCCGGGCTCAGTGCTGCAGGTACCACCACATGCCGACGGCGCCGGACGCGGCGCCCAGCAGGACGCCGAGCGTGAACGCGCCCCAGCCGAAGCCGCGCTTGCGCGAGACCGCGGCGCCCAACATCGAGTCGCCGACCGAGATGCGCGCGGGCGCCTTCTTCTTCTCCTGTTCCAGGATGGTCCCGATCTCGGCCCGTGACAGCACCACCGTGTGACCGGTCACCTCGGTGACGGGGGTGGACACCGGTCGGTCGTCGCGCGGGGAGTTGCGGCGATCCGCCTCGTAGCCCACCCACAGCGTGTACTTGCCGAAGCGCACGACGTCGTTGTCCTGAACGATGGCCGTGTTCACCATCTGGTCGTTCACGTACGTGCCGTTCGCACTGCCAAGGTCCACGACCTGGTAGCGGCCGCCCTCGATGCGCTCGAGCCGGAAGTGGTCGCGCGAGACGCCGGGGTTGTCCACGTACACGTCGGCGCCCGGGTCGCGGCCCACGCTGATCACGGGCTTCTCGAATGAGTAGTTGCGTACCGGCCGACCCATCAGGGAGAGCCGAAGCTTGATGACCGAGCCATCGGACATGGTCGAGCTCCTCTGGCGGTGGCCGTCGTGGCCACCGGTGGACGCGGGGTGCCCCCCACGATTGTGGATTCCCAGCAGGCATCGGCCCACGAGCGCGGGGACTTGAGCGGGGAGTGCGGGTCTTGGGGCCAGGAGAGCGTGCTAAGGTTCCGTGCCCGCTACCGGTTCGGCTACCGGCATGTCCCGGAACCCCAGAGCGCCCCCCGAGAGGACCCCGACCCCATGCGGCCAGCCCCGGAGCCACGCGTCCCGGCCCGTTACCGTCACACCACGATCACGCTGGGCCTGGTTCTGGCGCTGTACCTGTCCAGTCACCCGGCAGCCGCCCATCCGAGGCCGCCCGAGCCCATGGATGGGGGCGAGCTGGCGCACGCGCTCCACCGGCTCCAGACCGTGGGCAGCGCCCTGTTCGTGGCGGCGCACCCCGACGATGAGAACACCGCGCTCCTGTCGTGGCTCACACATGTGAAGGGAGTTCGCACCGCGTACCTCTCCATGACTCGAGGGGACGGCGGCCAGAACCTGATCGGCCCCGAACTCGGACCCGCGCTCGGCGTCATCCGCACGCAGGAACTGCTCGCGGCTCGCCGGATGGACGGTGCCGAGCAGCTGTTCACGCGCGCGCTCGACTTCGGTTTCTCCAAGCGCTCCGACGAGACGCTCGAGTTCTGGGGTCACGATTCGGTGCTCGCCGACGTGGTGTGGGCCATCCGCCGGTTCCGCCCGGATATCGTCATCGCGCGCTTCCCGCCGGACTCGACGGCGGGGCATGGGCACCACGCGGCGTCGTCCATCCTCGCCGGTGAGGCGTTCACGGCGGCGGCCGACCCCGCACGGTTCGCGGACCAGCTGGACGCCGCGCCGGTGTGGCAGGCGAAGCGCCTGTTCTGGAACGCGTTCTCGTTCGGCCGCGTGCAGGTGGACTCGTCGTGGCTCGTCGTGGACGTGGGCGCCTACGAGCCGCGGCTTGGGCGCTCGATGAGCGAGCTGGCGGGGCAGTCGCGCAGCAACCACAAGAGCCAGGGCTTCGGCGCCCCCGAGCGGCGCGGCTCGCTGCTGCAATACCTCGCCTTGCGCGCCGGTGCGCCAGCAAGGCGCGATCCGTTCGAGGGCGTGGACCTGACGTGGAAGCGGTTCAATGGCGGCGAAGGCGTTGGCGCGCTGCTGGCGCAGGCGG
>JAHFBW010000191.1 GCA_023249845.1 Candidatus Eiseniibacteriota bacterium | reverse complement strand
CTCGGGGGCGGGTCTGCGGCCCGGTGGTTCGCCGGGCAGCCGCCCGCCGAGCGGAGCCTTCGGCGGCCCGCCGCGCTCCGGCGGCCCCGGAACCGTCGGCGGACCCACGGGAGGCAGGCCCACGCACGGTGGCTTCGGCGCGCCGGGTGGCGGGCCGCGACCCAGCTATGGCGGCGGCGGCGGGCCCGGCCGCGGCCGTCGCGATCGCAAGAAGAAGAAGCAGGTGGACGAGAAGCTCGCGGCCGAGAGCGTTCGCAAGACTCTCGCCAGCCTCGACACGTCGCAGGGCCGGCGCAAGCACCACCGCCGTGAGGACGAGAGCGGCGCGCCGATCGAAGCCGCGAAGCTGCTGCGAACCCCGGAATTCATCACCGTCTCCGAGCTCGCGAACATGATGCAGGTGCGGCCGCAGGAGGTCATCACAGCCTGCATGCGCATGGGCCTCATGGCCACGATCAACAAACGCCTCGACAAGGACTCCATCGCCGCGGTGGCGGACGAGTTCGGCTTCGAGGTGCAGTTCGTGTCGGAGTTCGTGGAAGAGGCGGCCGAAGCGGTCGAGACCGTTCCCGCCGAGAAGCTGCGGCCGCGCGCCGCCGTCGTGACCGTCATGGGGCACGTGGATCACGGCAAGACGTCGCTGCTCGACTACGTCCGACGCACGAACGTGGTGGCCGGCGAGTCTGGTGGCATCACGCAGCACATCGGCGCCTACGAAGTCACGCTCCCCACCGGGCAGAACATCACGTTCCTCGACACGCCCGGCCACGAGGCGTTCACCGCCATGCGCGCACGCGGCGCGCAGGTCACCGACCTGGTCGTGCTCGTCGTGGCGGCGGACGACCGCGTCATGCCGCAGACCATCGAGGCGATCGACCACGCCAAGGCCGCGAACGTGCCCATCGTGGTGGCGATCAACAAGGTGGACCTGCCCACTGCCGACCCGAATCGCATCCGCACCGAGCTCGCCGGTCACGGCGTCGTCGTGGAGCAGTTCGGCGGCAAGTACGTGAGCGTGGAGATGTCGGCCAAGAAGGGCACGAACGTTGAAAAGCTGCTCGAGATGATCCTGCTCACGTCCGAGCTCCTCGAGTTGAAGGCCGATCCGGACCGGCGCGCGAAAGGCGTGGTGCTCGAGGCGCGCGTCGAGCAGGGCCGCGGCGTTGTGGCCTCGGTGCTCGTGCAGAGTGGAACACTGCGCGTCGGGGACCCGTTCGTGGCCGGGCAGGTGTACGGCCGCGTGCGAGCGATGTACGACGAGCGCCGCCGCAACGTGAAGCAGGCTCCGCCGTCCACGCCCGTCGAAGTCGTCGGCTGGAGCGGCACGCCCTCGGCCGGCGACCTGTTCGTGAGCCCCGAGGACGAGCGCGAGGCGCGCGACGTGGCGTTCAAGCGCGCCGCACTGCACCGCGAGCACGAGTTCCGTTCCACGAAGGCCATCTCGCTGACCACGTTCCACGACAGCCTCGGCAAGGGCGGTCCGAACGAGCTCAAGATGCTCATCAAGGGCGACGTGGATGGCTCGGTCGAAGCCTTGAGCGAATCGCTGCAGAAGCTCTCGACCGGCGAGGTCGCGGTGCGCGTCATCCGCTCCGCCGTGGGCCAGATCACGGAATCCGACGTGCTGCTCGCGGCGGCGTCGGACGCGATCATCGTCGGCTTCCACGTGCGACCCGACGTGCGCGCGCGCGAACTCGCCGAGCGCGAGAAGGTCGAAATCCGTCTCTACGACATCATCTACAAGGCCCAGGAAGACGTGAAGCTGGCGCTCGAGGGCATGCTGAAGCCCGAGCTCAAGGAAGTCGTGCTCGGCACGGCCGAGGTGCGCCAGGTGTTCAAGCTCTCGAAGGGCGTCGTCGTGGCGGGCTGCATGGTGGCCGCGGGCAAGATCCTTCGTAGCGAGAAGATCCGCCTGGTCCGCGGCGAAGAGACGGTGTGGACCGGCCGGGTCGAGGCGCTCAAGCGCTTCAAGGACGACGTCCGCGAGGTCGAGAAAGGTTTCGAATGCGGTATCACTCTCGACGGTTTCAGCGAGCTGCAGGAGGGCGACCGCCTCGAGTCCTTCAAGATCGAGGAACTCGCCCGGACGCTGTGATCGGGAGCTGAAACCGCCTTCCGAACGCTCGCGTCGATCCACCCTGGGAGCGGTTCCATGGTCGTCGGCATCGTTCGATTCGAAGTGCATCTGCCGGCCGCGCAGTCGCTGAAGGACAAGCGGCAGATCGTGCGCTCGATGAAGGAGCGACTCCGCGAGCGGGTGCGCGCATCCGTCGCCGAAGTGGAGTTCCAGGACCTGTGGCAGCGCGCGGCGATCGGCGTTGCCGTGGTGGCTGCGGACGGGGGACAGGTGCGCGAGATGCTGCAGCGCGCGCGCGCGATCGTGGACCAGTACCTGCAGGCGCAGGTGCTCGACTGGCAGGAGACGCTGCAGTGAGGATCCGTCCCGAGAAGGTCGCGCATCTCATGCGCCGGGAAGTCGCCGAGATCCTGCAGCAGAGGCTGCGCGACCCGCGCATCTCCGCGATGGTGAGCGTCACCGATGTGGAGGTGACGCACGACCTGTCGTTCGCGAAGGTGTATGTGAGCATCATGGGGAGCCCCGAGGAGCGCGCGTCCACGCTGGAAGCACTCGCACACGCTGCCGGTTTCGTGCGCCACGAGCTTGGGCCTCGACTCGGGCTGCGCGAGGTGCCCGAGGTGCGATTCATCCATGACGAGTCGCTCGATCGTGGCGCACGCGTGGAGGAGCTACTGAAGCGACTCCATGACGACCTGCCCGTGGAGGACGAGGAGCTCGAATGACGCGCGCCCGGCCGCTCGCCGCGAGTCGGCCGACACGTGACGGCACGGACTGGTCCGGCCTGCTCCCCGTGGACAAGCCGACTGGCGTGACGTCGCACGACGTCGTGAACCAAGCGCGTCGGCTATTGGGCGTGCGCGGTGTGGGACACCTGGGCACGCTCGACCCGGCCGCCTCGGGCCTGCTCGTACTCGCGGTCGGCGCGGCGACACGCTGCGTCACGATCTGGCAGGGCGGACGCAAGACCTATGCGGGCACGGCGCGTTTTGGCATCACCACCGACACGCAGGATCTGGACGGCCGCGTTCTCGCCACCTCCGACCTTCGCCCGAGCGAGGCCCAGGTGCGAGAGGCCTCGCGATCCCTGACGGGTGACCTCGCACAGGTGCCGCCGATGGTTTCGGCCTTGAAGCGCGGCGGAGAGCGGTTGCACGTGCGCGCCCGGCGTGGCGAGACGGTCGAACTCGAACCGCGATCGATCGGCGTCTACGCGTGGCGATGGCTGTCGTTCCACGGTGATGAGGCGCGGTTCGAGGTGGATTGCTCGGGAGGCACCTACGTGCGCACGCTGGTGCACGACCTGGGTGCCCAGCTCGAATGCGGCGCCGCACTCGCGGCGCTCCGCCGGCTCAGGAGCGAACCATTCACGCTGGCGCAGGCCTGCCCCGGAGCCCGGTTCGACGCCGGCCGGCCCGAGGAGGTGCTCGCGCGCTGGGGCATCCCGCTCGACCAGGCACTCGAGTCCCTGCCCGCCGTCGTCCTGGACGAGGCGGCCGCTGAAGCCATCGGCCGTGGTCAGGGGCCGCGCGTGGAGCCGGGCGCGGCACCGCTCGACGCCGGAGCGCGCGGCGTCGTGTTCCGCTCGGCCGCCGGGCGAGCACTCGCGCTCGGCGAGTTGAGGCGCGAGGGCGATGGCGTGCGCGCGCGGCCCGCCGTCGTGTTCCCCTGGGCGGTGCGCCAGGGGCCCTCGACATGAGCGGCGCGGTCGCGGTCGGGGTGTTCGACGGTGTTCACCTCGGGCACCAGGCGCTGCTCGCGCGTGCGCGCGAACGCGCGGCGGGCGAGCGCGTCGTGGCAGTGAGCTTCGAGCCGCATCCCGACGTCGTGCTCGCGCGCGAGTTCCGTCCTTACGCCCCGCTCACGCCTCTGCCCGAGAAGCAGGCCCGCTGCGCGCGGTTGGGAGTGGAGCTGCACGTGCTGCCGTTCACGCGCGAACTCGCCGCGCTCGAACCCGAGGCGTTCGTGAAGCGCCACCTCGTCGAGCCGTTCGCGCCCCGCTGGCTCGTCGTGGGCGAGGACTTCGCGCTCGGCCGTGGCCGAGCGGGGAACGTGGCGCGCCTGCGCGAACTCGGGAAGTCCGGCGGATTCGAGGTGGACGCGCTGCCGCTGCAAGTGGTCGCGGGTTCACCGGTGACGAGCACACGGATCCGCGAGCTGCTGGCCAAGGGCCAGGTCGCCGACGCCGCGGTGCTGCTTGGCCGGCCGTACGGACTCACGGGACTGGTCGTGGGCGGGGATCGGCTCGGCCGCACGCTCGGGTTCCCCACCGCGAACCTGCGCCTTCACGACGAGCAGCAGGTGCCCGCGCACGGCATCTACGCGGTGTGGGCGCGTCCCGCGGGCGAGCGCGAATGGCGCATGGGCGCCATGAGCGTGGGGGTGAGGCCCACGTTCGGAGGCGGGCTCCGCACGCTCGAGGTGTTCCTGCTCGACTGGAGCGGCGACCTCTACGGCCGCGACCTGCGCGTCTCGTTCACGGACTGGCTAAGGCCCGAGCAGGCCTTCCCCGACGCCCGCGACCTCGTGGCCGCGATGACGGCCGACGTGGCCGAGGCGCGCACCCGATTGTCCCGGAGCGGCCCCCCGGAGGAGTGAGCATGGATTGCTCGAACGAGCGGTGCACCCCGGCGCGGGTCAGGAAAACACAAGGCAAATGGTCCCAATGAATTGACACCGTTTGCGGGCCGGGTTTCACGGACTGGAGGCCGGGTCGGGTCGGTGCTATATTCCCGCGTCGCCCGGGACCCTTCGGGTTCCCCGCAGCACGCGCTTCCCGCCGAGACCTGAACCTCGCGGGCGGGGCCGGGCCCTCACCCCTTCAGGAGCCAGTGCCTTGACCCTGACCAAGGAACAGAAGCTGGGCATCATCGAGAAATTCAAGACTCACGAGGGCGACAGCGGTTCGCCGGAAGTCCAGATCGCCCTGCTCACCGAGAAGATCAACTACCTCACCGAGCACTTCAAGGTCCACAAGCGCGATCACGCGTCACGCCGCGGCCTGCTCCGTATGGTCGGACAGCGGCGGCGCCTGCTGGACTACCTGAAAGCCACCAAGGTCGAACGCTACCGAAAGGTCGTGAAGGACCTGGGACTTCGCCGCTAGGGGATCCTGGCGGCACGAGACGCGGCCCGCTTGGGCCGCGTTCTCATAAGGACGGGGAGGGCCCCCGTCCGACCCATCGCGCGCCGCACGCACGAATGGGTGGACAGCGGCCGGGAAGGCCCCGGCTGCATGCGAGAGAACAGGAAGTGGAATGGCAGAGCACAAAGTAAGCATCGACATGGGTGGCAAGGAACTCACGATCAGCACGGGCAAGTGGGCCAAGCTCGCGGGCGGTTCCGCCGTCGTGCAGCTCGGCGGTACGATCGTGCTGGTGGCGTCGAGCGCCGCCAAGACCGCGAAGCCGGGACTGGATTTCGTGCCGCTCACGTGCGATTACCGCGAGCGTACATACGCTGCGGGCAAGATCCCCGGCGGCTTCTTCAAGCGTGAAGGGCGTCCCACCGAGAAGGAGACGCTGTCGAGCCGCCAGATCGACCGTCCGATCCGGCCGCTCATGCACAAGCAGTGGACGTACGAGACCCAAGTCATGGCGACCGTGGTGTCGTCCGACCAGGAGCACGACGCCGATGTGCTGGCGCTGATCGGTGGCTCCGCTTCGCTGGTGCTCTCCGACATCCCGTTCCCCGAGCCGGTGGCGGGCGTGCGGGTGGGCCGCGTGGACGGCCAGTTCGTGGTGATGCCCACGTTCGCACAGCTCGACGAGTCCGACATGGACGTCGTCGTGGCCGGCACGGCGAACGACATCATCATGGTCGAGGGCGGCAGCCGCGAGGTGACCGAGGCGGACATGATCGCTGCGCTCGACTTCGCCATGCAGAACATCCGCAAGATCGTGAGCGCGCAGAACGACCTGGTGAAGCTGGCGGGCAAGCCGAAGCGCTCGCCGGTGGACAAGGTGGACGTGACCGAGCTGGAGCGCGAGTTGCGAGCGGGCTACACGAACCGCCTGCGCGACGCCATCCGCATCCCGGGCAAGGAGTCCCGCCAGGAAGAGCTGGACCTCATCACGAAGGACGCCGTGGCGGCGCTGTCCGAGAAGTACGGCGACAAGGCCGTGTTCATCGGCAAGATCCTGCACGACATCGAGCGCGACGAATTGCGCGAGATGGTGCTGCGTGACGGCGTGCGCGCCGACGGCCGCAAGCACGACCAGATCCGGCCGATCACGATCGAAGTGGGCGTGCTGCCCCGCACCCACGGTTCGGCCCTGTTCACGCGCGGCGAGACCCAGGCGCTCGTCGTCACCACGCTTGGCACCAAGGCCGACGAGCAGCGCGTCGAGGAGCTCGAGGGCCAGTCATGGAAGTCCTACATGCTGCACTACAATTTCCCGCCGTTCTCGGTGGGTGAGACGCGTCCCATCCGGGGCCCCGGTCGTCGCGAGATCGGTCACGGCGCGCTCGCCGAACGCTCGGTGGAGCCGGTGATCCCCGCCGACACGAGCTTCCCGTACACGATCCGCATCGTGTCGGACATCCTCGAGTCGAACGGATCATCCTCCATGGCGTCGGTGTGTGGCGCGTCCAT
>JAHFBW010000190.1 GCA_023249845.1 Candidatus Eiseniibacteriota bacterium | reverse complement strand
CGCGGTGGCGTGGATGACGCTGGTCACGCGACCTCCAGCGGCAGAGGTTCCACGGTCACGGGCTTGCCGCCCGACTTGAGCGAACGCTGCGCGGCGTCCAGCACCTTCACGACGCGAAGCCCGCCGATGCCATCCGTGAGCGGGCGCCTGCGCTCGCGCACGCACTCCACGAAGTGCAGGCACTCGAGCCGCAGCGGCTCCTGGAGCGAGATCTTTGGAATCAGGATGTCCCCGCTGCGCACGGTGAGCGCGTCGCCGTAGCTCACCACCTGCCCGACGCGGTCCACGCCTTTGTCGTACACCTTGATCTTCTCGCTCGCCTCCATGTCGTCGAACACCACCATCTTCTGGCTGCCGACGACCGTGAACTTGCGGAGCTTGTGTGGATCGAGCCACGACACGTGCGCGTGCGCGGTCTGGCCCCCGGGGAAGCGGAGGTCCACGAACACCACGTCCTCGACGCCGGCCTGCAAGAACGCGGCGCCGCGGGCCGCGACGTCCACGGGCTCCTGGTCCATGAGGTGGAGGATCACCGACAGGTCGTGCGGCGCGAAGCTCCACAGCGCGTTCTCGTCGGTGCGCACCTTGCCCAGGTTCACGCGCTGGCAGTAGATGTAGAGCAGGTCGCCGATGGCCTTCTCGGCGACCATCTTCTTCAGGTACTGGACCCCCGGGTGGTAGAGCAGCAGGTGCCCGACCATGAGGATGCGGTTCTTCGCGCGCGCGATACGGCACAGCTCTTCCGCGTGCGCCACCTCGAGCGTCAGCGGCTTCTCCACGTACACGTCCTTCCCCGCCTCGAGCAGCGTCTTGGCCAGCGGGTGGTGGCTCACCGCCGAGGCCGCGACGACGACCCCCTGGATCTCCGGATCACGCGCCACCTCGGCCACGTCGGCCACGGCGCGCGCGTCGGGGTAGAGCGCCGCGGTCTTCGCGAGTCGCTTGGGGTCCGCATCGCATACGGAGACGAGGCGCGCGCCGGGTAGGTTCGCGAAGTTGCGAACCAGGTTCGCGCCCCAGTCGCCAGTGCCGACGACAGCGATGCCGATGCGATCCGACAAGCGGTTCCTCCGGTTCAGGTGAAGCGGACGGTACGAGCGAGGTCGAGACGGGCGAAGCAGGTTAGCCAGCCGCTGCCGTGCGGTCAACGCGCGACGTGCGCCGCGCTTGCGCGGTTGCCGCTCGGCTCACGCCGCGAGCCGGTCTATTCCCTCCACGCGATTTCGCCCGTTCTTTTTCGCCAGATACAACGCCCGGTCGGCGGACTCGATGAGCCCGGTCACGGTGTCGCCGTCGTCGGGATAGTTCGAGATGCCGGTGCTCACGGTGATGGCGCCTCGCTCGGCGAGCGGGAACTGGAAGTTGGCGACCGCCGAGCGCAGGCGCTCCCCTACGGCGGCCGCGCCGATGCGGTCAGTCTGCGGCAGGATCACCGTGAACTCGTCGCCACCGTACTTCGCCACGAGATCCCACGAACGCACCTGGCTCGCGAACAGCTGCGCGATCTGCCGCAGCAGGAAGCTGCCGCGCAGGTGGCCATTGCGGTCGTTGTAAGTCTTCAAGTTGTCCACGTCCACCATGAGGATGGAGAGTGGCTGGCGGAACCGGGTCGCACGCTTCACCTCGCGGCGCAGCGCGGACTTGAGGTAGCGGTAGTTGAACACCTGCGTGAGGTCGTCGGTCACCGCGAGCTTCTCGAGATTCTCGGCGAGCCGCAGGTTGTCGAGCGACAGTCCGGCCCAGGCGGCGAGCAGCACGAGCTGGCGGGCCTCGCGGCTCGTGAAGCGCGGTGCGCCCTCGCGCCGGTGTACGGCGAGGAAGCCACCGCGCTGGTCCTGCATGCGCACGGGCATGTAGAGCGCCGGGCCGGGGCTCACACCGGGGCAACCGGCGCCCGGCGACACCCCGGAGCGCTCGAGGTCGGCGAGCACGCGCGGATGCCGCGAGCGCAGCACCGACATCTCGAACGGCGCAGGCGTGAACGGCTCGGCGAGCGGATCCGGCTCGGTCTCGCCCTGGCGCAGCACGCTCCGCTCGAGATGGCGCGCGCCGCCCATGACTATCACGGCGCCATCGGCTTCACCGAGCGCGAGCGCCATGGACAGTGTCGAGCGCAGCACTTCATGCCGAGACCGCCCACCGGATTGGGTGGTCAGCTCGACCAGCGTGGCAAGGAGTCGTTCGCGTCCGGGCATGGATCCATCCATAGGCGTTGGGTGAAAACCCACGCAGGCAACGCAACGCTCGTGCCACGGTCAGGGGTGCCGCACTCCCCCGTCCCGCGAGGCCGACCAGCGAAGCCACTGGATCAGGCTCCGCGCCGCGAACACGACCAATCCACCCACCAGCAGGATGCTGCCTCCGAGCCGCTGCGGTGGAGTTAACGGCAAGTCATCGCGCACCTTGAGCCACATGCTCACCGCCCACACCAGCGCCGCAGCCAGCGCGGTGCTCGTGACGGCCTGCAGCAAACGCCACGCCGCGCCCTCATCTCCGACCCGAGCGCCACGCGACCTCGCCTGCGCGGAATCGCCCGTATCGAACATTGCACCCTGCGCGACATCCGCTGGCTCGGTGGCTTTTTGACCAACAGGTGGCCTGCGCTCGGCCACCCACAGGCGAGCCGCGCCGAACAGGAACGATCGTCTCGCGACGATGCGGAAATCCTCCGCCGCGAGGTCCGCCTCGAACTCCGGACCTGAGCCGAACTCGAAGATGCTCTCACTCAGGTACCGGTACGCGGACGGGTCCGGCGAGAGCCGGCCCGCGAACGGGATCGCCCGGCGGATCCACCAGCGCGCGAATGGCGCGAGCGGCCCGGGCTCCGGCGCGGCCGCTTCGAGCACGCTCAATCGTCCGCCGACCACGAGCACGCGCGCGATCTCCGCGAGGGCCTCGCGGCGGGGCCGCAGATTGCGGATGCCGAAGGCCACCGTGACCGCGTCCAGCGAGCCCGCGCGCAGCGGCAGCCGGAAGCCGTCCGCGCATGCGAGCCGCGGCGCCCAGCCTGCGCCGGCCAACGAATCGGCGGCGACACGCAGCATGGCGAGGCTCACGTCCACGCCGAGCACGGTGCGGCCGGGCCGGAGGAGCCCCGTGAGCGAGGTGCCACTGCCCGTGCACAGGTCCAGCACGCGCCGCGCGGAATCCGGCACGCCGCGCCACATGGCCTCTCGCCAGGCGGAATCCTGCCCCAGCGTCATGACCCGGTTGAGCAGGTCGTAGCGCCCCGAGACGCCGTCGAACATGGACGCCATCTCACGTGCCGCGTTGGGCTTGAAGCGCCCGCTTGAAGTTGGCTGGGAAGGGTTCACTTGCGTCCGGAGGGATGGTGCGCCCGACAGGGGTCGAACCTGTAACCTTCAGCTCCGGAGGCTGACGCTCTATCCAATTGAGCTACGGGCGCACGAGCGGCGGCGTGTTATAGCACAGCCTCCCGCCACCGTCACTTCCAGCCCTTCCACCACTCGCTCGCCGCCACGAGGTCGGACCGGTCGAGCCCGTGGGCCCCCGGCGACCAGTGCAGCGTGACCTCGGCGCCGGCTGTCTCGAGCATGTCCGCGAGGATCTCGCTCTGGCGCGCGGGCACCACGGGGTCGCTCTTCCCCGCCGCCACGAGCACGCGCCGGCCCGCGAGCGACGGCAGGGCGTCGGGCACGAAAGGCACCATCGGACGTAGGAGTATCGCGCCCGCGAGCACCTCGGGCTTGAGCAGCATGACGGCGCCGGCGATGTTGGCGCCGTTGGAGAATCCCACCGCCACGACACGCTTCGGGTCGAATCCGTACCGCGCCGCGGCAGCGCCCACGAAACCCGCCAGCTCGCTCGAGCGCGCGACGAGGTCGTCGTGGTCGAACACGCCCTCGGCGAGCCGGCGGAAGAAGCGCGGCATGCCGTGCTCGAGCACCTGGCCGCGTGGCGAGAGCAGGGAGGCGCGTGGCGAGATGGCGCGACCCAGCGGGAGCAGGTCGTTCTCGTTGCCGCCCGTGCCGTGGAGGAGCAGCAGCGTGGCGTCACCCGGCCCTTCGGCGGCGGGTTCGAAGCGGTGGATGAATTCGGGAGCGATCATCACTCAGTCTCGCACGCGCTGGCGCTTCACGCGCCGGAGGCGGCTCGCCCCGTCACGCGCAGCACCTCGGCAACATCCTTGTCGCCGCGCCCCGAGAGGTTCACCACGACGACGGTGTCACGCCCGAGCCGCGGCCCCTCGCGCAAGACCCAGGCCAGCGCATGCGCGGACTCCAGCGCCGGCAGGATGCCCTCGAGCCGGGCCAGCGTCTCGAACGCCTCGAGTGCCTCGGCGTCGGTGACACTGTCGTAGCGCGCGAGGCCCTGGTCGTTGAGCCACGCGTGCTCGGGTCCCAGCGCCGGGTAGTCGAGTCCGGCCGAGACCGAGTGCGTCTCGCGGATCATGCCGCGCTCGTCCTGGAGCACGAGCGTGCGCGTGCCGTGCAGCACGCCGATCGAGTGCTCGGGGATGCGCGCGGCGTGGCGACCCGAGCTCACCCCTTCCCCGCCCGCCTCGACGCCGACCTTCTGCACGTTCGAGTCGCCGAGGAAAGCGTGGAAGAGTCCGATCGCGTTGCTGCCGCCGCCCACGCAGGCGACCAGCAGATCGGGCAGACGACCCGCGAGCTTGATGACCTGCTCGCGCGCTTCGATCCCGATGACGCGATGGAAGTCGCGCACCATGCGCGGGAACGGGTGGGGCCCCAAGACGGAGCCCAGGACGTAGTGCGTGTCGCGCACGCGCGTCACCCAGTCGCGGAGCGACTCATTGATGGCGTCCTTGAGCGTGCGGCTGCCGGAGTCCACCTCGCGCACGGTGGCGCCGAGCAGTTTCATGCGCTCGACGTTCAGGTGCTGCCGGCGCGCGTCCTCGGTGCCCATGTAGACGACGCACTCGAGCCCGAAACGCGCAGCGGCGGCGGCGGTGGCCACGCCGTGCTGGCCGGCGCCGGTCTCGGCGATCACGCGTGGCTTCCCCATGCGGCGGGTGAGCAGGCACTGCCCGATGGTGTTGTTGATCTTGTGCGCTCCGGTGTGAAGCAGGTCCTCGCGTTTCAGGAGCACGCGGCAGCCGGCCTTCTCCGAGAGCCGTAGCGCCTCGACCAACGGCGTCGGGCGGCCCGCGAAGTCGCGCAGCGTGTCCTCCAGCTCGCGCCGGAACGCGGGATCCGCCTGGGCGCGGTCGTACTCGCGCTCGAGTTCCTCCAGCGCCACGACCAGCGTCTCGGGCACGAAGCGCCCGCCATAGGGACCGAAGTGGCCGGAGGCATCCGGCACGCGAGAGGGCGCGCTCACGACGCGTCCTCGAGCTGGGCCTCGCTCATGCGCGCGGCCTCGACGTAGCGGCGCACGCGCTCGGGGTCCTTGACGCCCGGACTCGATTCCAGCGCCGAGGAAGCATCCACGCCGAACGGCCGCACCATGCGGATGGCGTCCGCCACGTTCTCACCCGAGAGTCCTCCCGCGAGCATCACGTCGCGGCGGGCGGCGAGGGGTCGGGCGAGTTCCCACGGCCACACCCGGCCGGTGCCGCCATCTCGCTCCACGGCGAAGGTATCGAGCAGCATGAGGTGTTCGGGGCCCGGCTCCTCGCCCACGAGCATGCCCTCGTCGGTCACGCCCACCGCGAACGAGCATGGCAGCGGGAAGTCCGCCGGCCACGTTCGGGGCGAGACGCGATGAAGTTGCACGCGCTCGGCCCGCGAACGGTGTGCGAGGTCGAGTGCCTGCTCGGGTGTCACGTCCACCATGACGGCCACCGGAACACCGCCCCCCGCGGCGGCCACCAGCGCAGCGGCCTGCTCCGGCTCGATGCGTCGCGGGCTCTCGCCGCGCACGATGAAGCCCAGCCAGTCGGCGCCGCAGGAGAGCGCCCATGCGGCGTCCTCGGCGCGCGTCAGGCCGCACACCTTGACGACGACGCGCGGCCGCATCAGACGCCCCGCGCGGCAGCGGCGAGCGCGCTCAAAGTGGCCGCGGGATCGGCGCTCGCGGCGAACACCTCTCCCATCAGCACGGCGTCGCATCGCGTGCCACGCAGCCGCGTCAGCTCCTCGGGCTTGGAGATGCCGCTCTCCGCCACCGCGGTCACGAGCGGTGGGATCAAGGGCAGGAGCTTCGCCGAGAGCCCCATGTCCAGCTCGAACGAGTTCAGGTCGCGATGGTTGATGCCCACGAGCGTGGCACCGGCGCGCAGCGCGGCGTGGAGCTCCGGGGCGGTGTGCACCTCGACCAGCGGATCGAGCCCCAGACGCTTGGACTCGCCGATCAATCGCTGAAGCTCGGTCTCGGAGAGCAGCGCCGCCAGCAGGAGCACACCGTCGGCGCCGCGCACGGCGGCGTCCAGGAGCTGGTAGGAGTCGAGCACGAAGTCCTTGAGCAACAGCGGGAGCGCGACGACCGGCCGCACCCGGTCCAGCCACTCGAGCTCGCCCTTGAAATGATCGGGTTCGGTGACGAGCGAGATCGCGGCGGCGCCGCCGGCGGCGTACGTGCGGGCGAGTGCCACGGGATCGAGGTTCGCGTTCAACATGCCCTTGGAGGGTGACGCACGCTTCACCTCGCACAGCAGGCGGAGCGCGCCGTCGGGCCCGCCGCGCCGAAGTGCCCGCTCCAGGCGGCCCGCCGCGCGTCCGGACCCGAGCCGCGACCGCAGCACGTGCGGTGGCACGGCGAGCTTCATG
>JAHFBW010000009.1:22997-29005 GCA_023249845.1 Candidatus Eiseniibacteriota bacterium | reverse complement strand
AACCCTCCGAGCACGCTCTTCGTCAGCACGCCGAGGCCGGTGAACACGCCGAGCGCGGCCCAGGCCGCCGCACTCCCCTCCCACGCGCGCCGGTAGGCGAGCAACGCGCACAGAAACAGCACCGTCAGGAATACATCGAACATCGCGTGGTCTGCGTACTTGAGGAAGTAACCCGTGCCGAGCAGCACGAAGCCCGCCGCCCAGGCCTCGAACGGTTCGCGCCCGAAGCGCCTCGTCAGCCGATGCGTGAGCGCCACGCACGCCACACCGGAGAGTGCGCTCCAGAACACCGCTGCGTACGCGGTCACACCCGCCACCGCGAACGTCGCAGCCATGAGCCACAAAAAGAGCGGTGGATTGTCGAGGCGGATGGACTCGGCGAATCGTGGCGTCAGCCAGTCACCCGTGCGAAGCATCTGCTTCGCCTTCTCGGCGTAGTAGGCGTCGTCGTAGTTGGGCAGTGGAAGGGAGCCCGCGCGCGCGAACAGCACCAGTGCGGCGCAGGCGGTGAGCACCGCACCCTGAGCCCGCGGATCGAGCAGGAACCGGCCGATTATGCTGAACGGGGACGGCCTCGGCGCGTCGTTCGAAGTCGAATTGTCGAACATGGGAGTGAGTGATCCGGGCGTCGCCGTCACGCCACTCGTGTGCGAGCCGCCGGGTCCGTGAAGATGCGCGCCGGCGGGAAGCCCAGGCGCTTCAGCACGTACTGCGCCACCGCGCGCAGCGTGCCCACCCCGTAGCGAACGCTGCGCTTGAAGTTGATGCTGGACGCCTCGGGCATGTAGCGCACTGGAACCGGGATCTCGCCAAGCTTGAAGCCCGCGTCCACCGCCGAGACCAGGAACTGAGAATCGAATACGAAGTCGTCCGAGAACCGTTCGAACGGGATCGTCTCGAGCACTTCGCGGCGATAGGCACGGTACCCGCTGTGGAACTCGCCCATGTTCTGCCCCAGGCCGATGTTCTCGATGAACGTGAGCAGCCGATTGCCGAGGTACTTGTAGAGCGGCATTCCCGAGGCAAGGCATTCCGCGCGCGTGCGCACGCGCGAGCCCAACATGACGTCGAGGATGCCGAGCTCGAGCGGCAGGATCATCATGGGCACTAGGCGCGGGTCGTACTGGTAGTCCGGGTGCAGCATGATGACGATGTCGGCGCCGCGTTCGAGCGCCTCGCGATAGCACGTCTTCTGGTTGCCGCCGTAGCCGCGGTTTCTCGTGTGCTCCAGCACGCGGATGCCGAGCCCGCGCGCGATCGTCACGGTGTCATCGCGGCTGGCATCGTCCACGAGGATGGACTCATCCACGTAGCCGGGAGGGATTTCGCTCCACGTCTGACGGAGCGTGTCGGCCGCGTTGTAGGCCGGCATCACCAGCACCACCTTGCCGCGGCGGGAGGCTGGGCGTTCCGGGTGCGCGGCCGCTCCTGCGGCCACCGGCGGCTGGTCCATGAGCATGGCGGCATATTCCGGGGCGGCTCCGGGGGCGTCAAGAACGACGCCCCGCGGAGTGGAGGGCTCCGCGAGGCGTGCGGCTGCTTCCCGGTGTGATCAGCGGCCGGTGTAGTTCGCCTTCCGCTTCTCGATGTAGGCGGCGAGCCCTTCCTTGGCGTCCTCGCCCTGGAACAGGAGCTGCTGCAGCTCGCGCTCCACGGCCAGTGCGGACTCGAACGGTATCTCGGCCCCGCTCTGCACCGAGCGCTTGATTCGGCCCACGGCCTTCGACGCGGCATTTGGCGGGCAGAACTTCTCGGCGTACGCCTGCACCTTGTCCATGAACTCGGCCGTGTTCGCCGTCTCCCAGATCTCGTTGATGATGCCGAGATCGAGTGCCTTCTCGAAGCCGAACACCTCGGCCGTCACCATGAGCTCGATCGCCTTGGACTTGTTCACGAGTCGCGCCAGGCGCTGCGTACCGCCGGTGCCCGGAAGCACGCCCAGGTTCACCTCGGGCAGGCCCACCTTGCCGGCGCCCTTGCGCGCGATGCGGATGTCGGCCGCCATGGCGATCTCCAGGCCGCCGCCGACAGTGTGGCCATTCAGCGCCGCGATCACGAGCTTCGGCGTCTGCTCGAGGCGGTTCAACGTCTCATTGGCGTGCAGGCAGAAGTAGTACTTGAACGTGGGATCGGCCTTCTTGAGCATGTTGATGTCCGCGCCGGCGCAGAAGAACTTCTCGCCCGAGCCACGGATCACGATGACGTGAACCTTCTCGTCGAAGCGCGCCTGGAGGATGGCCTCGTCCAGCTGCCGCATCATCTCGTGCGTATAGCAGTTGCCCGGGTCGAACGTGAGTTCGAGCGTCATGACCCCGTTCTTGACCGAGGTGATGATCAGCTTGGTCTGCGTGGTTTCCATGAAGTGGACCTCGTGGGTCGAAGTGGAGGTGCAGCGGCCGGCGGAGCCCAGGCGCCCGCAAGAAGCGTGGGCGGGCGCGGGACCCGTGCGCTGGGGGCCGCGATCGGCGTCATCCGAGTACGCGCGCGGCAGTATAGGAGGCGCGTGAAACGCGGGGAAGCGAGCACGCGGGCTGGTTTCTCGGCGCCGCGGGAGGCTCGCGCGGCTGGGCCCGTCGAGGTCGGGCGCGCCCCGATGCCGGGACCACCCCATCCGAGCGTCAAGGGGGTGCGACAAGGGCAACGAAAAGCCTCGCCGGACAGGTGAGTCGGGCGAGGCGGGAACAAGAACAATGTTGTTCCGCACTCGCGTACCGTCAAGGGGCTCGAACGAAAAAGTGCGCCACGCTTGGACCTGTTGTTCAACTCACTGTGGCACAATGAGTTCTGCGCTTCGCGCCAGATCACGAACTCGCTTCTTCGAGATTCCGCTTGAACCTGGTCAGGGGACGTGACATCTTATCGTACATCTACGATTAACGATTAGATGTGCGTGGAGGCCGAGCATGACCAATCCGACTCCCACTGACGTGAGTGTCATCACCGAACGCGACACGGAACTCGCTGTGCTGGCTCGTGCGCTGTCGCACCCCGCGCGCGTCGCGATCGTCCGCCATCTGGCCAGCATGGGAACGTGCATCTGTGGCGAGATCGTGAACGTGCTGCCGCTGGCGCAGGCCACGGTGTCGCAGCATTTGAAGGTACTCAAGGAATCAGGCTTCGTGCAGGGCGAGGTGGACGGCCCGCGTACCTGCTACTGCGTGAACCCCGAGACCGTGAAGCGATTTCAGTCGCTGGTGGCATCACTGCCAGCGTGAGTTCGCCCGAACCTGCCGGCCTTGGCGCCGGCGTGAACCCAAGGAGAGCTGTCATGCCCGAGAAGAGCGCGCTGCCGATGGCCACCGAGCCGACCGCGGCCCCCTGCTGCGGAGACGACTGCTGCGGCGGCACGAAGACTACCGCCGCCTCGCTCAAGACCGTCGAGGTGAAGTCGCCTGAGACGCTCGCCCCCACCGCCGACCCGCGCGCCGTGGTGCGCGAGAAGTACGGCGCGGTCGCGCAGGGCGGAAACTGTGGCTGCGGCTGTTGCGGCGCCGAGGCGGATGACGCAGCCGCACTGTCGGCGCTCGGCTACACCGAGGAGCAGCGCGCCGCGATCCCCGTGGGCGCCGACCTGGGCCTGGGTTGCGGCAATCCGCTCGCGCATGCCGACCTTCGGCCCGGCGAGACCGTGCTCGACCTGGGCAGCGGCGGCGGCATCGACTGTTTCCTCGCCGCGCGTGAAGTGGGCGCCAGCGGACACGTCATCGGCGTGGACATGACCCCCGCGATGGTCGAACGCGCGCGCAGCAACAAGGCCAAGGTGAACGCGACGAACGTGGAGTTCCGGTTGGGCGAGATCGAACACCTGCCCGTGGCCGACGCGAGCGTGGACGCGATCATCTCGAACTGCGTCGTGAACCTTTCGCCCGACAAGCCACAAGTGTTCCGCGAGTCGCTGCGCGTCCTGAAGCCGGGCGGCCGCCTGGTCGTATCGGATCTGGTCCTCACCCGGCCCCTGAGCGACGAGCTCCGTCGCAACGTGGACCTTTACGTGGGCTGCGTCGCCGGTGCGTCGCGGAAGGAAGAGTATTTGCAGCTCATGCGCGACGCGGGATTCCGCGAAGCTCGCATCGTGGAGGAGCGCGGCTACGCCGTGGGCATGGAGAACCTGCCCGAGGGTGGACCCGAGCGCGAGGCGTTCTCGGCGGTGGTGTCGGTGAAGGTCCGCGCGGTGCGGCCGCGCTAGGCTCGTCTGAGAACTCCCCGCGTGCGCGCCGCATCGAGAACCGCCGCCGCGCAAGGAGCGAGGAGTCGATCAGCCTGAGCAGGCCATCGACGACGAGCGACGACGTCCGGCGGGCGTGCCTGGCGCGGCTCCTCGGGTTGGGGGCGGCCGAGCATGTCGCTGAACACATTCGGCCTGGACCACTACGAGTGCCCGACCCTGATGTGCGCGCTGTGGTGTCAGGCCCACCTTCAATGGCAGCGATGAGGTGATCGCCTGGTGATAGGGCGTCGTCATGATCTGACTGCCTGAATCTGCCGGGCGCCGTCACCGCCGAGAAGACCTGAAGCGATGTGACGCTCCGGGCGCCCTCGAGCGCCCCGAATGTCATCGGATCACGACCAGCCGCGTCGTCTGCGCCACTTGCCCGTGCTCGAAGTACAGGAAGTAGAGCCCGGCCCGGACTCCTCGCAGGTCCACGGGATAGACATGCTCACCCGCGTCGAGCTCGAGTTCGGAACTCGCCCACACCTGGCGCCCCTGCACGTCCAGGAGGTGGAATCGCGCCCGCCCGGGGGCCTGCAGCGTGAACCGGAGATCGGTTCGGATGCGTGCGGGATTGGGCCCGAGCACGAGCGTCCCGTCCCCCACCCGAGGGCCCACCGACGTCGTGGGCACGCCGATCGAGAACGCGGCGTTGCTGGCATCGTTCGCGAGATTGCCCGCGAAATCGCGCGCGGTGACGCGGAGGAACGCGTTCGCGGCCACGTTTGGGGCGGTCACGACCCAGTTGAAATCGCCGGTGTTCGGGAGACCCGCGGCGAGCAACGTCCACGGGCCGCCGGCCCCGGTTCGTGACAGCTCGAAGTCCACTGACGCAACCCCCGAGGGATCGGTGGCGCTGTATTCGTACCGGTACGTCGTGCCGACCACGAGGTGTTCGCCGCCGTTCGCCGCGACGACCGTGACGGATGGCCCCGCGCCATCCGCGCCGCCCACGCGAGCGAGGTACGCGGTCGGTGACGACCCCATCTGTCCGAAGCTGCCTCCGATGTAGAGCTTGCCCGCGTCACCCGCGAGCGCGAGCACCTTCGCGTCCGTGACCGGCGTGCCGGCGATCAGCGCGCCGGTGACTCGCTGAACTCGCGCGAGATACCTGACGGGCTGGCCCACGATCATCTCGAACTCGCCTCCGACGACCATGTCCGGGCCTTCCATCCACAGCGCGCGCACCGGGCCGAACGCGGCGGGGGCCCAGCTGAACAGCGTGCCCGCGCTCGCCGAAACGGAGGCGAGACACAGTCGCACCGGCCCGCCCACGTTGGAGAAATCGCCGCCCAGATAAAGTGTGTCCCCGCTTGCGGCGAGTGCCTGCACCGCGTTGCCCTGGACGTTCGGGTTCCAGGCGAGCACGCCGCCCGTGGACGCGTTAACCGCCGCGACGCTCGCGTGCGAAGCGCCGCCAACGGTCGCGAATGCTCCGCCCGCGAACAACGTGGTGCCGCGCACGAGCAGGCATTGGACATTGCCCGTGACGTTCGGCGTCCAGCTCGAGACCGGTGTCCCGGCGACGGTATCCACCTTCGCCAAGCTCGAGTGAGCCTCGGCCGCGATGGAGTTGAACGACCCACCCACGATGAGCTTGTCCTCGTGAAGTGCGAGCGCGAACGCGCTGCCGACGGTCGGAGGAGTCGACGATCCGAGGTCGGCCTTCCACGGCATCAGGTGTCCCTTGTTGTCGTCCACGGCGGCGAGCGAAGCGCGCGCTTGCCCTCCGACGTGCGTGAAGTGCCCGCCAAAGTAGATGCCGTGCGTGGTCGGCACGATGGCGGCGACATACATG
>JAHFBW010000009.1:0-22987 GCA_023249845.1 Candidatus Eiseniibacteriota bacterium | reverse complement strand
GGTGGTCGTGATCGCGGGATTCCACACGCGTGGCGCTCCGGTGCCCCGATCGAACGCGGCCAGGCATGCCTGTCGCCGGCCGCCGGCCGAGATGAACTTCCCGGTGGCGAGGACTCCGCCAGGAGTGAAACGCACGCCCGAGACCTCGCGAGTGCTGGCGAGCGGCCCGCCGACCCCCAGCGCACGCCACGAGTCGTCCACCACACCCGAAGCCGCCTGCATCCGGATCACCATGGGTGCGGCTCCGCGGAACGTGGGAAAGACCTCGTAGGGTGAAAGGCCGAGGTAAACGTAGGGGCTCTTCGGGACGATCGCGCCGATGAGTCCGTTGACGCCCGAGAGGAGTGGCGTGAACCCCGTCGCGCCACCCGATGTGGTGTCCACGGTGGCGATGCGGTCAACGAAGTCACCATTGACGAAGAAGAACTCGCCCCCGATCCAAAGCTTGTCGTTCACGATCGCCATCGCATTCACGGGTGCATCCACGTCGGGATTCCAGCCGGAGTCGAAAGCCTTCGTGGCGAGCAGCGCCCGCGCGAGGCGGGTGTGCGACTGCCCGCCGATCGAGGTGAAGTTCCCCGTCACGTAGAGCCAGCGGCCGTCGATCTGCATCTTGGTGACGTCGGCGTCGGGCGCCGGGTTCCAGTTCTCGATCGCACCCGTGCTCGTGTTGATCGCCGCGATGCCCGTGCCCGTCGAGGGCGGACTGGGGATGGAGAAGCTCAGGTTGCCGCCCGCGAACAACGTGGTTCCGTTCACGCCGAGAGCGGTCACGAGCCCCGTGACCGCCGGCGCCCAGCCGGCGACCTTCGCTCCAGTGGCGTCGTCGTAGGCGACGAGCGTCGAGGCGGTCGTTCCGACGAACAGGCGCGCGCCCTGGTGCTCGAGACACGCGACGCTTCCGCCCGGTGCGGGACTCGGCGACCACGCGGAGACCGAACCGTCGGCGAGCACGCGCGCCAGGCCGGGGCGCGCGATACCGGCTACGTGCGTGAATGTGCCGGCGATGAACAAGCCGCCCGCGCCATCGTTGACGATGGTGGTGACGTCGCCATCCACTCGCGGCATGCCACTGAGCGCGTGCCCAAGGGCGTCGAGTTCGACCATGCCGCCGGTGTTGGGGCCGATGTAGGCGAAGTCCCCGCCCACGTAGATGGTGTTCCCCCACGGGACGATGGTCCGCACATCGCCATCGGTCACCCACAGGCTGGCGTCGAGGGCCTGCGCCGTGATCCGCCCGGGGGAGGTGACGAGCGCCACGATGAGCAGCAGCAACAGGGTCGGAACGCCGGGCGGTCGGGAGGGCGCCGGGCGCTGCGGATCGTGAACATGGCGGCCGTTCATGGAGACTCCGAGGCTTGGGGAGAGATGTCGAGACAGAGGCTTCGCGTGGACGCCTCCATTCAAGTCATGCGCAATTATCGCGGGAAATGGGGCGCCGGACCTCACGGAAAAGTGCCCGGAAGCCCCGTCCCAGTGCGGATCGGGCTGCCGTTCGCCCCGCAGACACGTCTGGCGTCGCGTCTTGCCGAACCGAGCCGTGACACCGGCCAGAGGCGAGCCCGTTACACTCCCTCTCTCGTGTATCTCCCACGCGCACTTCCGGTTCGTCTCCGCCACGTTGTGGGCGCAATCTCGCTGTTCGCCGTGGTGCTCGCCCCAGCGACACGCGCGAGCGAGGGGATGGCTCTCGGCCTGCCCTGCGACACGCCGCCGGGCCTTGCCCCGGATCGCGCGCCGATGGCGCGCGACACCATTGGCCTCAACTATCGCTCGGAATCGCTCGATCTGACCGACTCCGCCTCGGTGACGGTGTGCGTGCTCGTGGACTCGCTCGGCCTGGTGCGTGAAGCGCACTTGAGCCGGGGCACCACACCGTTCGACTCCGCCGCCGTGGACGCGGTGCGCTGGTGGCTGTTCGACCCGGCTCGGCGCGGCGCCGCCGCAGTTCCCGCGTGGCAGTCCGTGTTCGTGCGCGCGCGGCCGCCCGTGGATGCCGAGCCGCTCGTCCCCGACGTGCTCGCACTGGCCACCAACGCCGAGGCGCGGGGCGATGCGCGGGGCGCGCTCGATGCGTGGACCGGCGCGCTCGCGCGCGTCGGCGTGCACCCTACGCTCCGAAACGAATGGGTGATCCGCGAGCACATCCTGCGGCTCGCGTCGGCGTTGGCCAAGCCTCCCTCGGTCCCGCTCTCGGCCGAGGGCCAGGCGCGAGGGGCGCGGAACCTGATGCAGCGGAACATCGCCCGTGGCGCCAACGCGGACTACGCCCAGACCCTCGACGGCGTGCTGCGTGCGGCGCCGTGGTATGTGAACGCCTATCGCTGGCGCGCCGCCGCCCGCGCGGCGTGCGGGCAGCGTGCCGGCGCCATGCGCGACCTGCTCTGCTATCGGCTCGGGGTCCCGGATTCAGCGAGCCGCGTGCTGGCCGACCGGGCGCTCGTCATGCTGGCCGCGGGCGACACGTTGAGCGCCAACTCGCTGCTCAAGAACTAGGTTCGGCGAGCTACTCGAAGTGCCGTACTACCGCCGGGGGCGCCAAAGCGTCCTCCTCGATCGGCTCCGCCGTGAAGCTCGGCGCGCGCTTCTCCACGAACGCCGCGAGGCCCTCGTTCGAATCGGCGCTCGCCCAGCACGCGGCCTGCGCTCGCGACTCGGCGTCGAGGCATTGCTCGAGCGTGCGGTCGAGCGCGGCACGGAGCGTTCGCTTGGCCGCTCGTAGGCTGGTGCTGGGCGCCGCGGCGAGTCGCGCCGCGTACGCGCGCCAGTCCTTTCCGAACGACTTGGCGGGGTAGACTCGTTGCGCGAGTCCCAAGCGCAGCGCCTCGTCCGCGCCGATCAGCTCGCCGGTCCAGCACAGGTCGAGCGCGGCCGCGGTGCCGGCGAGCCGTGTCAGGTGATACGTGCCGCCCCAATCCGGGTGGAGGCCGATCTTCACGAACGACTCGCCGAAGCGCGCCTCGCTGGATGCGAGCCGCACGTCACACGCGAGCGCCAGGTTCAAGCCCGCACCCGCCGCGACACCGTTCACCGCGGCGATCACAGGGATCTCCAGTGACGCCAGGCGCGTTACGATGGCGCGACCCGCGTCGAGCAGCGGCTGCAGCGCGTCGAAGCCGGCTCCACGCGATTTCAGGTCCACCATGTGCTGGACGTCGCCACCCGAGCAAAACCCGCTGCCCGCCCCTGTGATCACCAGCACGCGCGTCTCGCGATCGGCGGCGACCATGTCCAGCGCGTCCACGAGTCGCTCCCGCATGTCCCCCGCGAACGCGTTCAGCTTGTCCGGGCGGTTGAGCGTGATCACGGCGACACCACCTTCCGACCCGACCAGGATGTTCGGCTCGCTCACACCCGCTCCACCAGCACGGCCATGCCCTGGCCGCCACTCACGCACAGCGTGGCGATGCCGTAGCGGCCCTTCGTGCGCGCGAGCTCGTGCACGAGGCCCACGAGGATGCGTGCACCGCTGCAGCCGGTGGGGTGCCCCAGCGCGATGCCGCCGCCGTTCACGTTCAACCGCTCGTGGTCCATCTTCAACTCGCGGTCGCACGCGAGCACCTGCGACGCGAACGCTTCGTTCAACTCGATCAAGTCGATCTGATCGAGCTTCATGCGGTGCCGTTCGAGCAGCTTGCGCACAGCCGGCACCGGGCCGATTCCCATGCGCGCCGGGTCCACACCCACGCTGGTCCAGTCGAGCACGGCGGCATGCGGTGTCACACTGTGCTCCGCGACGGCCGCCTCGGAGAGCACCATCACTGCGGCGGCGCCGTCGGTGATGGCGCTGGCGTTCCCCGCGGTGATGCTGCCGTCCTTACGGAATACCGGGCGCAGTTTTGCCAGATCATCGAGCGTCGTGTCCCCTCGGAAGTGTTCGTCACGCTCCACCAGGGTGGCGCGCTTGCCCTCGCCCACGCTCACGGGCACGACCTCGGCCGCGAAGCGCCCCTCCTCCCACGCGCGCGCGGCGCGCTGGTTGCTGTGCAACGCGAAGCGGTCCTGCTCCTCGCGCGAGATGGCGTACTCCATGGCCAATGTCTCGCTCGTCTCGCCCATCAGCTGATCGCAGAGCGGGCACAAGTAGCCATCTTTGTACATGGCGTCCAGCAGCGTCTCGTCGCCCAGCTTCTTGCCCCAGCGCACGTCCATGGCCAGGTACGGGATGCTGCTCATGTGCTCGCTGCCGCCGGCCAGCACGGCGTTCGCCTCGCCCAGACGCACGAGTTGCGCGGCGTTCACGACCGACTGCATGCCGCTCGCGCACGCCTTGTTGATGGTATACGCGGGCACGACGTCGGCGAGCCCGGCGCGGCGCACGACCTGGCGCGCGAGGTTCGGGCCGTTGCCGGCCTGGCGCGCGTGACCAAACACCAGCTCGTCCACGCGTTCGCGCGGAACGCCGCTCTTCGCGAGCGCGCCGGAGGCGGCCACGCCGCCCAGGTGCGCGGCGCTCGAGCCGGCGAGCGCGCCGCCGAAGTTGCCGATGGGCGTGCGCACCGCGCCCGCCAGGTAGACGCGTCGCGTCTCCATCTCGGGGAGTTCCTTTCGTTCTTGCTTGTCGGAACTAGCGGTCGTCGCGTCGCGGGCCGCGTGGCGGGCCGCCGGGCCGTGGACCGGTCGATCGCGTCGGATGGCCGCCACTCGATGGCCGATCGGGACGCGGCGTCAACGGACGGTCAGGGCGTGGCCCGCCCGCGCCGGCCGGGCGATCGGGGCGCGGCGTGAATGGGCGCGGACCACCCGCGGCTGGCGGACGTTCCGGTCGGGGCGTTAACGGCCGTGGGCCGCTCATGCCCGGAGGCCGGTCGGGGGGTACCCGCGGCGTACGCCGCGGGTCCGGCGTGAACGGGCGATCGGGACGCGGCCCTCCGGGCCCCCCGGCACCCGCGGGTCGGTCGGGCCGCGACGTAAACGGGCGATCCGGGCGGGGCGTGAATGGACGCGGCCCCGAGCTGCCGCCACCCGGCGACGACCCGCTGCGCTCGGATTCGCGCGTCTTCTGCAGCGCGTCGAAGCCCTTCGTGGCCACGCGCTCGACCTTCTTGCGCGCGAGCTTGCGCGAACCGAAGCCGGGGCGCGCGCCGGGCTCGGCTTCGCCGGTGCGGCGGATCAGCTCGATGCGCGCATCGTCCTCATCCGCGAAGTCCTGGGCCAGCGCCTCCTCGATGGGCACCTCGGGCGAGGGGCCTCGCAACACGACGAACCAGCCGTCGGCGTCCTCCACCTCGGCCATGCGCCCGATCTCCTCTTCCGTGGGCGAGGTGGCGAAGCGCGCGCCGCGCTCGCGCAACTCGTCGGCCCAGGCGTCCAAGTCGTCGTCCATGAGCGCGAAGGACACGCGCTGATCCGGCGCCAGCGGCAGGCCGTCGGCATCGCGCCAAGCATGCAGCGTCAGGCTCGCCGCCCCGGTATCGAACTCGATCCAGTGCTCGCGCTCCTCGATCATCTTGAAGCCGAGCGCGTCGTGGTAGAAGTGCGCGCACGCTTCGAACGCCTGCGCGTTGATGATGGCGTGCGACAGCCGCGGCCAGCGCCCGCCGGCCGTGGGCTTCCGGCGTTCGACGAGCTGCACGACGTTGCCCTCGGGGTCGGTGAGGCGCGCGATGCGGCACTCGGCCGAATCCTCCACCGTGCCCGTGGGCACCACGCCACGTGACTTCAAGAGCGCCAGCCGCTGGTCCAGTGACGGCACGTCGAAGCCCAGTTCGATGCGCGCTGATTCGCCGTCTTGCACCGGTCGCAGCGCCAGCGCGGCGTCGCGCGTGCCGAACTGAACCCAGCGCGCGTCGCTGGCCGCGGATTCCAAGCCCAGCGTCTTCTCGTAGAACTCCCGCTGGCGTCCGATCTCGGGAGTGAACAGCACCACGACGCTCAGTCGGCCCATGGCCGGGTCCCCACAGGTTTGCTCATTCGAGGTTCAACCACACGCTCTTCACCTGCGTGTACTCGTGCAGGCACGCTTCACCCAAGTCGCGTCCGAATCCCGAGCCCTTCACGCCGCCGAACGGCATGGCGGGGTCGTAGAAGTTGTACATGTTCACCCATACCGTGCCCGCGGCGAGCCGGCGCGCCACGGTGTGCGCCTTCTTCACGTCGCGCGTCCACACGCCCGAGGCCAGTCCATAGAACACGTCGTTCGCCTTGGCCACGGCGTCGTCCACGCCGTCGAACGGGATCACGGCCAGCACGGGGCCGAAGATCTCCTCCTGCGCGACCTTCATCCTGTTGTCCACGCCGGCCAGAACCGTGGCCTGCACGAACGCGCCCTTGCCGTTCACGGGCTGCGCCTTGCCGCCGGCCACGAGCTGCGCGCCCTCCTGGACCCCGGTCTCGACGTAACCCAGCACCTTCTCCATCTGCTGCTTCGAGACCAGCGAGCCCAGGCGCGTCTTGGGATCCAACGGATCGGACGGCGCCATCTTCTTCGCGCGCTCGGCCAGCCTGGTGACGAAGTCGTCGTAAATGGAGCGCTCCACGAGCAGGCGCGAACCGGCGGCGCACACCTCGCCCTTGCCGTAGAAGATGCCGGCGGTGGCGCCCTTGAGCGCGGCGTCCAGATCGGCGTCGGCGAACACGATGTTCGGCGATTTGCCGCCCAGTTCGAGCGTGATCTTCTTGAGCGTGTCGGCGGCGGTGCGCATCAGGTGCTGGCCCACCTCGGTGGAACCAGTGAAGCTGATCTTGTCCACGCCCGGGTGCTTGACGATCGCCTCCCCGGCGACGCGTCCCTTGCCGGGCAGCACGTTCAGCACACCGGCCGGTAGGCCCGCCTCGAGTGCCAGCTCGCCAATGCGGATCGCGGTGAGCGGCGTCAGTTCGGCGGGCTTCAAAACGATCGTGTTGCCTGCGGCGAGCGCGGGTGCTGCCTTCCAGCCCACCATGATCATCGGGAAGTTCCACGGGATGATCGCGCCCACCACGCCCACGGGCTCACGCAGCGTGTACGTGAACACGCTCGGGTTCAGGTTCGTGGTGTCGCCCGAGATCTTGGTGGCCCAACCGGAGAAGTAATGGAAGCAGCGGGCGACCATGTCGATGTCCACGAGCCGCGACTCGAAGATCGGCTTGCCGTTGTCGAGCGTTTCCAGGCGCGCGATCTCGTCGGCGTTCTGGAGCACCAGGTCGCCCAGCTTCCACAACACACGCGAGCGATCGATGGGCTTCATCTTGGCCCACGGGCCGTCGAGCGCGGCGCGCGCGGCCTTGACCGCGCGATCCACGTCCTCCGCGCCAGCCTCAGCCACCGTGGTGATGACCTCCTCGGTGGCGGGGTTCGTGGTGGTGAACGTGGCGCCCGATGCGGCGTCCACGGCCTCACCGTTGATGATCAGGCGGCCCGGCTTCACCGGGGCGAGCGTCTCCGACATCTCAATCCTCCGCGGGGACCAAGTCCCCGATGCGTGCGAGTTTGATCTGCTCCGCGTGATGCCGGTCGTGCTCGGGAAGTCCCCACATCATGTCGCCGAAGGCGTGCCCGCGCTGCCAGACGTCGTCGGGCTCCGCCGGGAGCTGCGACAGCCTCCACAGGAGCTGCTCGCGGAGCGAGTCCATCCTGCGCACTGCCTCGTCCCAGGTGTGCGCTCGAAGTGGCACCAGGTGCATCTCGTTCGTCGCCGCCATCCTGGGATCCTCGATGCCCGCCCACGAGTGTGGCTGGCCGGCGAGCGTGCGGCCGAACTCCTCGAGCCGGACGCGGTCGCGTTCGGAGAGGTGCAGCACGATCTCCTTGATGCTCCACTTGCCGGGTGAGAGGGGCCGCTCCGCGGTGCCGGCGGAGAGCCCCTGCGTGGCGGCCTTCACGCTGGCGCGCGCACGATGCAGCTCGAACAGCAACTCCTCGCGCGCGCCGGCGCCGGCGCGCTGCGCGGCGAACGCCGGCGGGACAGGGGCGAGCGCGGCCCGGGGCGCGGGCGCCTTCGCACGCGAGCCGCTCGTGCGGGCGGGCGCCTTCCGCTCAAGGGCGAACTTCGGCTTGATCGCCGCCGAGGTGTGGGGCTTCGGCCGGGTGCTCGCACGGGCGTTGGTGCGCGTGCTCGCGCTCGCCCTGGGTTTCCGGCGCGCGCCCACCTTGGACGCCGTACGGCGCTTCCTGCTCGCGGGCACACTCGCGGCCTTGCGCGAACGGGCGGCCGCGCGCGGCTTTCCGCGACGCGAAGACTTCGCGCCAGGTTTCGGGCTTGCTCGCCTCGCCTTCTTCTTTCCTGCCGCGCGTGCCACGCGGTTCCCCGTTCGGTCGGCCGGCCCCGCGGAGGCCGCCGCCGCTGGAAGTGTCACCGCACCCGATTCGGGTGCTGGGCGGGCGCGGATCCCGTTGTTCGAACGGGTGCTCCGCGACGATCGCGGAGCGCGCCCACTGCCTCATGATGCCACGCTGGTCTCCACGGGCGCGTAATCGTAAACGCCGCGACCGCTCTTCCGGCCCAAGCGACCGGCGGCCACATACTGCTCTATCAACGGGCACGGGCGGAACTTCTCGCCCAATGTCCGGTGCAGGAAACGCAGGATCGAAAGACGCGTGTCGAGTCCCACCAGGTCCACCAGCTCGAACGGACCCATGGGGTGGTTCAAGCCGAGTTTCAGCGCCTTGTCGATGTCGGCGGCGCTCGCGACGCCCTCCTGCAGCATGTAGAACGCCTCGTTGCCGATCATGGCGTTGATGCGGCTGGTCACGAACCCCGGTGACTCGCGCACCACCACGCACTCCTTGCCCATGCGCTGCCCCACCTCGTGGCACGTCTCGAGCGTGCGGTCGCTTGTCTCCAGCGCGCGCACGATCTCGAGCAGGCGCATGCGATGCACGGGGTTGAAGAAATGCAGCCCCACCACCTGCGGCGCGCGCCGGGTGGCGGCGGCCATCTCGGTGATGCTGAGCGACGACGTGTTGGACGCGAGGATGGCGTGCTCGGGCGCGACGCGGTCCAGGTGCGCGAACAGCTCCACTTTGAGCTCGATCCGCTCGGGCACCGCCTCGATGACCAGGTCCGCGTGCGACGCGGCATCGTCGAGTGACGCCACCGTGCGCAGGCGCTTGCGCGCCTCGAGCGCCTCGGAATCGCTCACCTTGCCGACGGTGACGCCCTTCTCGAGCGTCGCGCTCACCTCGTTCGCGGCGTTCTCGAGCGCTTCGCGGCTCGTGTCCTGGAGCACAGTGGTGTAACCGCCGAGCGCCGCCACGTAGGCGATGCCCCGACCCATGATGCCCGCACCCAGCACCGCGATATTGTGAATGCTCACGCTCGGCCCTCGAGACGCGACACGAGCTTCCAGAGCGCGGGGAACAGCCCGGCGGCGAGCAGAGACTTCAAGAGGTCGCCCGGGATGAACGGCAGGAGGCCACTCGCGAGCAGCGCGCCCTTGGGCACGAAGTCCGAGAGGTGCGCCAGGCCGAACGCGAAGATCACGCTGCTGCCGGCAAGCATGGCGAAGAACATCGGGATCGGCCGGCGGTCCCAGCCGCGCTCGGCGAGCAGGCCGGTGATGGCCGCCGCGAAAGGAAACGCGATCAGGTAGCCACCCGTGGGGCCGGCGATCTTCGCGATGCCCGCCGCGCCGCCCGCGAAGAAAGGCAACCCCGCGGCCCCTTCGGCCAAGTAGAGGAGCTGCGCCAGGAACGCACGACGCGCACCGAGTACGGCCCCGGCCAGCAGCACGGCGAACGTCTGGCCCGTGAGCGGCACCGGCGTCCACGGCAATCGGATCTCGAGCTGCGCAGCTCCGGCGGTCATGAGCGAAGCGGCCACGACGAGCAGGATGTTGGTGAGCGCCTTCGAACGCGGCGCAGCATGATCGACGAGCGTGAGCGGAGGAGCGACAGGCATGGGGGTCCTCGGGCGAAGTGGAGCAAGGCTCGGCCCACGGCATGCACGGCGAGCGCAAGCCAAGGCTCGAGGCCACTTTCGGAGTGAGCGGAGGATACCGGAGCGCGCGGCGGGGCGGCAATGGCCAGGATGAGTACGCCGGTTTCACCGCTTCCAGCGCGATCGCTGCGCGGCAACGGGTTGCCGCGCCGTGGCCCGCTATCGGCGCTCGAACAGGCTCCAGGTGGCGAACAAGTCCTGCTCGAGCCGCATGCCGCCCTCGCCCTGGTCCCAGCCCAACGCGTGCGCCATGGCTCGGGCCGCGGGAGAATCGTCGCGGTCGAACTCGACGACGCGGAAACCCGCCCGCTCCCATTGATCGCGCGGGAACGGGCAACGGCCGTCGGCCCACGGGATGTACGGCTTTCCCGGCGCCGCGGGCGCAGGGCAGAGGTTGTAGATGAGCACGTGTCCGCCGCGCTTGACGGTGTGCCCAAGCGCCGCCACGAACGCGCTGTCGCTAACACCGAGATGCACGAGCATGCGCGGATCCACCTTCTCGGCCGGGTGGATGTAGCCGTTCTTGAGCGTGTTCTTGCTGATGAACAGATCCAACCCCACGCCCACGGCAGTGCGCATCTCGTCCGTGGCGGGCCATTGACCGGTGGCGAGCCGCACGCTTCCGAGACCAACGCTGCCCTGGTCGGCCCGCTCCGAGTAGAGCGCGGGCAGCAACGGATCCACGTCAACGCCCACGCTGTGGGCGCCAAGCTCGGCAAGGAGTCGCAACTGGCCGAGCATGCCGCACCCGAAGTCGGCGATGCGCTTTCCCTTCACGTCCTTCATACCGCGCTGGCCCAACAGCTCCAGCGCGCGGATGTAGGCGAGCGGCGTGCCGTAGCGCGTGTCGTAGTAGAACTTCTCGTCGAACGTTCTCGGCACGAGCTTCGAGCGCACGCTGTCGGGGAGCGCCTCCGCCTCGCGCTGGCTCCACGCGCGTGTGCGCGCGGAGTCGCGATACACCGTGCGGGGCGTGACGCTCGGCAGCCGCGGCACCATGGCGAGAAAACCGCGTGCGAGTGAGCTACGCACGAGCGGAGCCAGGGCCTTCGCCTCATTCTGAAGCTGGACCACACGTGACGTGGAATCCTGCGCGAGCGAGGGAGTCGCGCAGGCAGTGATCAGCGAAAGGGCGAGCATGACGCGGCGGAACCGCGATCGAGTGAGCATGCGGTCACGCTAGCGTGGTAGGGCGCGGCGAGCCACATGATCGCGCACCGGCGCGGCCATGCGCGCGCCAGTCGCACCGAATGAGAACGCCGTCGCCGCACGTTCGTTGACGGGCCTGCGGGTGCGTTCTAGCGTGGCCGTCCGGTACGCCTCGCAGGTGCAAAGCCCTGCGACCACGGACGGGAGCCCCGAACCGCATGTCCAGACCCGACAGCATCCGCATCGCCAACGCAGGCGGCTACTGGGGCGACGACCTGGGACAGTTCCGTCGCCAGGTCGAGCTGGGGCCCGTGGACTACGTGACGCTCGACTTTCTCGCCGAGATCACGATGTCCATCATGCAGAAGCAGCGCGCGCGCGACCCCGAAGCGGGCTACGCGCGCGACTTCATCGCACAGGTGGAGGCCACGCTCGACCTGCTGCTCACGGATGGCGTGAAGGTGGTCACGAACGCCGGCGGCGTGAACCCCGCGGCCTGCCGGCGCGCCGTCATCGCCGCTGCGGCGCGGAAAGGTCGCGCCATTCACGTGGCGGCGGTGGCGGGCGACGACCTCATGGCGCGCCTGGACGAGCTGACCGCCGCTGGCGCGAGCCTCGACAACATGGAGGACGGGCGCGCGTTCGCGGAGGTTCGCCCGCACGTGTCGAGCGCGAACGCGTACTTCGGCGCGTGGCCGGTGGTGGAAGCGCTTCGCACCGGCGCACAGATCGTGGTGACGGGGCGCTGCACCGACACGGGCATCACGCTGGCGCCCATGATCCACGCGTTCGGATGGGCGGCCGACGACTGGGACCGGCTCGCCTCGGGCATCGTGGCCGGGCACATCGTGGAGTGCGGCGCCCAGAGCACGGGCGGCAACTACACGGACTGGCGCGAGATCCCGTCGTTCGCCAGCATTGGTTACCCGATCCTCGAGGTGAGCGCCGACGCCTCGTTCGTGGTCACGAAGCACGAGGGCACGGGCGGCGCGGTCTCGGTGCGCACCGTGAAGGAACAGTTGGTCTACGAGATGGGCGATCCGCGTGGCTACATCACGCCGGACGTGATCGCCGACTTCGGCAGCATCCGGCTGGAGCAGGCCGGCAAAGACCGCGTTCGCGTGTGGGGCGTTATCGGCCGGCCAGCGCCACCGTCTCTGAAAGTGAGCGCAGCGTACGCCGACGGCTGGAAAGCGAATGGCACGCTCATCATCTCGGGCCCCGAGGCCAAACCCAAGGCCGAGGCGTTCGCTGAACTCTTCTGGAAGCGCGTGGGCGGCGAGTTCGAAGCCACGCTCGTCGAATACGTGGGCGCGACGTCGTGTTGGGGCGAGCTCTCGCCGCAGGTCGAACCCCCCGAGGTGCTATTGCGTCTCGGCGTGCGGGACCACGACCGCGCCCGCATCGAGGCGTTCTCCAAGATGGTGCCCGCGGTCATCCTCTCGGGGCCGCCCGGCGTGGCCGTGACGGGCGGGCGTCCTCAGGCCCAGGAAGTCGTGGCGTACTGGCCGGCGCTGGTGCCACGCGAGCTCGTGCGGCCCACGCTCGTCACCGCGGCGGGCGAGCGCACGCTGGACTGGCCGACGCCGCTCGTGCCCTTGCAGAAGCCCGCCGCGCTGGACCTGCCGCCATGGCCCGCGGCCGACGGCTCGGGCGACGAGGTGACGGTGCCGCTCGCCGAGCTGGCGCACGCGAGGAGCGGCGACAAGGGCGACACCTCGAACATCGGCGTCATCGCGCGCGCGCCCGAGATCTACCCGTGGCTCGTGGCCACGCTCACGGCCGCGCGCGTGAAGAAGTATTTCGCGGAGATCTGCGAAGGCACGGTCGAGCGATTCGAGGTGCCGAACCTGTGGGCGCTGAACTTCCTGCTCGGGGAATCGCTCGGCGGAGGTGGCACGGTGAGCCTGCGACTCGACGCGCAGGGGAAGACGCTGTCGCACGCGTTGCTCGCGATGCCGGTCAAGGCGCCCGATGCGCTGGTCGAGTGCGCGAAGCGAGGGGACCAGGAGCACCGGGAGGCACTCGGCGTAAAGCCAAAGGCCGCGGCGAAGAAGCGGCCTGTTGCCCCCCGGCGTTCGGCGAAGGTCAGGGCGTAGATCGTGTAGTGCATTGCATGTCAGTGTGTTAGGTGAAACCAGGCCCGGCGGTGCAACCCGCCGGGCCCTTCTTCTCGTATTGACGACAGATGTCAGATTGATATCATTCTGAAAGCCATCGAAAGGAGGCTCCCGTCATGATCCGCGAGTCCGCTGCCCAGAGTCGTTCGGGCATGTTCATGCTGGTGATGCTGCCGTTGCTGATGATCCTCGACGTGTGGTGGCTGGTGGTCTCGGCTCGCGCCGGCGCCCCGCTCCCCATCATCGCCGCAGGCTTGGGGCTCACCATCCTTTCCATCCTGCTCGGCGGGTTCTTCGTGGTCGAGCCCAACCAGGCTGCGGTGCTCATGCTGTTCGGCAACTACAAGGGCAGCGAGCGCCGGCCCGGCCTGTGGTGGGCGAATCCGTTCATGACCAAGAAGAAGGTCACAATGCGCGTGCGCAACTTCGAGAGCAGCAAGCTCAAGGTCAACGATCACGACGGCAATCCCATCGAGATCGGCGCCGTCGTGGTGTGGCGCGTAGTGGATTCCGCCGAGGCCATCTTCCAGGTGGACAACTACGACAACTTCCTGCACGTCCAGAGCGAGGCTGCGCTGCGCAACCTGGCGGTGAGCCATCCGTACGACGCGCACAACGATGGCCAATGGTCGCTGCGCGGCAACACGGTCGAAGTGGCCGACCAGCTGAAGGTCGAGGTGCAGGCGCGTCTGGAGAAAGCGGGCATCGAGATCCTCGAAGCGCGCATCAGCCATCTCGCGTACGCCCCCGAGATCGCGAACGCCATGTTGCGGCGACAGCAGGCCAGCGCCGTGATCGCGGCGCGCACGAAGATCGTGGAAGGCGCGGTGAGCATGGTGGAGATGGCGTTGGACGAGCTGGCGAAGCGCTCGGTCGTCACGCTCGACGAGGAGCGCAAGGCCGCCATGGTGAGCAACCTGCTCGTGGTGCTGTGCAGCGAACACGAGACGCAGCCCATCGTGAACGCCGGAACGCTTTACCAGTGACGGACTGAGCGCGACGTGCCGGAGCGCCGGGCATTCCTGCTGCGCATCGACCCCGAGGTGCTGGAGGCGCTGCAGCGCTGGGCGTCCGACGACCTGCGCAGTTTGAACGGGCAGATCGAGTTCCTGCTGCGTCGCGCGCTCCAGCGCGAGGGTCGCGCCCCGGGCGGCGAGCAGGGCCGCCCGGCCAGGGCGCGCGCGAAGGAACCACCCAAGGAAGCGAACAAGCCGGACGCGGGTTGAGCGTCCTACGATGCGGAGGCGTCGCGCGCCTGCCCTCTACTTATAGCGCCGCTTGACGTCGCTCCACGTGGACGGCTTCGCCGCTCCGGCGCCGCAATTCGGCGTTCCCCCCTGCCACGTCACGACGTTCGCCGCGCCGCCCATGCCGGACAGGCCGGACGTGAGCTCCACGTTGTAGCGCTGGATCGGTGTGGTGAGCTTCATGCGCTCGATCGTGATGCACGCTGGCTTGGAACAGCCCTCGCAGGCCGCGGGGCCGTTGCTGCGCGAGTGGTTCAGGATCATGCGGAACGCGGCGAAATCGCGCCCGCCCGAGAGGGGCTGCACCGCGGCGCGTGGCACGGCGACGACCATGCGCAGGTCCACGCCGTTCGAGCCGTCGATCTTGTAGAGCCCCAGGCCGCCGGCGGCCTGTCCCATCCACGGGTCGTCGCACTCCGTCTCGCCGCTCACGTCGAACATCATGGTGATGGACGTCTGCCGGCAGCTTCCGCGGTTCACCATCTGCCACCACGCCGGAATGACACCGTCGGCGGTGGTGATGCGCATGTACACCTCGACGCCTGACAGGTTGATCGTGGTGGGCGCCGAGAACGAGCCCACGAGCACTTCCGACCCCGTACTTCGGTCGCACGCGAAGTTGCGGTTCGCCGTGCCCCTGCATGAATTCCAGCGCAGCGCCATGCCGGCGGCATGGGCTTCAAGCGGTGCGGCGATCAGTGCGACGACGAGGAGGAAGCGACGCAACTCGGGACTCCGGGGTGGGTCGGATCGGGCGCGAACGGTGCCCAGCGGGAGGGCACGCATGAGTCTGGCGCGTGCCCCCCGGGGGGCGCAAGCCGCGGGTTCTGCTGCCGAGCCCTGGCGTGGTGGTTCGCGAACGCTCCGCACGAGTCGTTCGGAGCGACCGCCAGGGCTCAGCGGTAGAGCCTCTTCAACTCGCCCCAGCGCGTGAGCCGAGTGGCCACGGGGTGCTCGCTCTCGAGGACCAAGTCATCGAAATACACCGGAACCTCGCCCACCGACGCACTGAAATTGTAGGCGCCCACCCAGCCGGTCAGGATCGGGTTCGTCGCGTCCACGATGGGCGCCGGCGTCATCTGGACGCCGTCAAAGAAGATCAGGAACTCGTTGCCGCCGGCGATGATCTTCATGTTGTGCCAGCTGTTCGCCGTGGGCACGCCGTTCGGCAGCGTGTTGAGGAACCAACTCGCCAGGTCCGGAAGCGGTGCGCCCGCCACGAACTTGCGGAACCGGAGCTGGAAGAGCCCGGGGTTCACGACGAGCTGGTAGAAGGTCCGGAAGTCGTTCGTGGGATTCGCGCGCACGATGAGCCCGCGACGCGTGTCCCCCGCGCCGGTGAAGAACCAGCCACTCCATGTGTAGTCCGCCTGCCCGGCGGGATCCGTGGCCGAGAGCGCGATGCCACCCAGGTTGGTGGCGTTGTTCGTGAGCACAGCGACGGTGTTGTCCCCCGAGGGATTGGGCATCGCCGGGTCGCCACTGGCAAGGGTGAGCGGCGTGAACACCCGCCCGACACCGAAACCGGGGGACCAGGGCAGCTCCAACACTCCGCTCGGGACGCGCTCCTGCTTCAAGACCAGAGCGCTCGCCGCGGAGGCCAGAATGGCGGACAGCAGTAACGAAACGGACAGCGATCTCGTAAGGGGCATGGGGGGACGACCTCCAGCAGCGCGAACGGCTGCGATGTTCGGGGCTTGGATGTGATGCGGTGGAGTCGGGCGCTTCGTGTTGGCTAGGGATCGCTTGTCGGTGGGTTCGTTCGCAGTCTCTCCAGATTCGATTCGGTGCGCGTGGTCGCGGGGTTTCCGTGGCCGTCAGTTCATGAGAATGAATCGTGTGCCGGTTCCGTCGGCTTCGCCCACGACGCGCGCGAAGTAGACGCCGGCTGGCGCCGCCCGTCCTTGTTCGTCTCGTCCCGCCCACTCGGCGGTCGTGGCGCCGGCGGCGAGCGCCAACAGTGCGACGCGGCGGCCGGTCACGTCCACCACTTCCAGCAGGCGCGTGCGGGGCGACGCGGTGGATTCAAGCTTCACGTGCGTACGCGCGCTGGCGGGATTGGGCGAGACGCGCAGCGGGCGCGCCGGCGTCGGCGACAGGTCGGGCGCCACGTCCACGAGGCTCGCGGCGAGCGGCGCCGAGAGGCACGCGATGCGGCGCAGCAAGTTGCCGGGCGACGTGCCGCGATCGCCGATGATCGCGCAGCCGGCCTGGTCGGTGGCGGAGGCCTGGAACATGAGATAGGCGCGGCCACCCGGGTTCCGGGGTGACAACGAGAAGAATCGCTCGTCCGTGGTGGGCGTGTTCGTCAGGTTCTGCGGTGCCACGAACGGACCGCCATGCTCGACGCTGCACACGATGTCGCCAAAGCCGATGCCGGTGACGATCCCGGGCAGGCCCATGTCGGCGGTGTGATCCACCTGCGCATCGGTGAAGCGCAGGAACGCCACGTAGGTCTCGCTGCCGTCTCCGCTGAAGCCCACCTGCGGCCAGTCCACCGACAGCGTGTTGAAGCCGGGCAGCGGGCCGGCCAGGCCATTGTCCACGTCATCGTAGTGGTCAGCGAGGCCGGCGGGCACCTGGTAGACGGTCTCCGTCCCGCGCGTCGGCGACCAGCGCCGGATGCGGCTCCGCCAGTCGTTGTACGTGATGGTCGAACCGCTGCGCCGGGCCTGCCACTCGCTCCACACCACGTTCGGCGTGGTGTCGTTATACGCCACATGGCAATGCACGTAGGGCCGGTACTCGAGCGACGTGGAGTCGCCCTTCACGATGCTGGCGTCGGAATACGAAGTGAGGTTGCGGATCGTCACCGTTCCGGCGGCGAATGAGCCGTTCGAGGACTCGATCAGGTAGACGTTGCCACCGAGGTCCCCCACCGCCACGCCGACGCGGCCGTTCGCGGAAGCCGCGAGGCTCGGGAACGCGGGGCGTCCGTCGCGGAACAGTGTCGCGGGCGCGAACGAGGTCCACGCGCCCATCTGCCAGTTGAAGCAAGAATAGACCGTGCCCGGGGCCGCGAGGTACGAGACTCGCAGCTCGGTGGTTTCGTCGTACATACCACCGCGAGGGACTTCACCGAGCACGGTGAAACTGCCGTTTGGATTCGCCGCCACCTGCGGGAACAGGTAGCTCGGGCTCACGATCGGCGTGAGGTAGCCGCGGTAGAGGCTGCTCGTTGGCGAATCCTGAAGATGGAAATAACCGCGGAGGTCGCAGCCGTCTTCGTTCAGGTGTTGGGCGATCGCGACGCGGCCGTCGCTCCTCACGGCGAGGCTGCCGAATCCGCCCGCGAGGTCCCGGATGCAGCAAACGGGAAGACGGGGATCGGTGACCTTGCCGCGATTCGTCCAGATGCCGTTCGCGTCGCGCACGGCGTAGCCCATTCCGCGATTCGGGTGCGGCTGGGGCGCGGCGAGGTTCGGCGGGCAGCCGCCGCCGAGCTCGCAGAAATCGTCCTGCCAGGTCACGTGCACGCGGCCGTCGGCGCCAACCTCGATGTGGCGGCCGAGCGAGCCCATGTCCTGGAGGTCGTACCACGTGGAATCCAACTGCACGGCGCCGGCGGGCAGTCCCACGTTCACGGCAAACGAGGTGGCCGGTTGGCGGGCGGCGGATGTGGCGGTCGGCGATACGACCGGCGGCGCATCTGGCTCGCGAAGCAGCCGGCCCGGGGGATTCGCGGTTGTGCGAGCGGCAGCGGGCACACTCGGGAGCGCCACGCACGCGAGCGCGAACGATATGCAAGCGACCACTCGACGAGCCGTCCTCGCGGTCGTTACCAGGGCAGGCTCCGTTCGTGCCGCAGCGAGAGCGCGAGATGCCGGCCGGGCTCGTCGATGAAGCCGAGCGGCTCGCGGTAGCGCGTGTCGGTCAGGTTCCGCAGCGTGACGGTGAACCGCGTGTCCCACGCGCTGGCCGACCCTTCGGCGTCAGCGGTCCAGTGCGCGGGACGCTCGAGCTGCGGGTCTCCCTTCCCGCTCGCGTCGGTCCAGCGCACGCGCATCCCCACGATGCCCGTGAAGCCAGTGGCCGGAAGCGTCCTGCGCAGGTCGAGGCTCGCGCGCGTGGCGCCCAGGTCGGGGATCGGTTCGCCCGTGTCCGTGTCGCGGCCGCGCGGCGCGGCGGCGTTGGCGGCGAGGCGCCAAGCGCCGACTCCGCACTCGGCCTCGAGCTCCACGCCCTCCAGCACGGCGCGGCGCACGTTCGTGTACTGGAAGCGTGGCACGAGGTAGAGCTGGCCTAAGTAGCGAAGCGTGATCAGGTCGTCCACGTCGGAGCGGTAGACCGAGACGCGCGCGCGTCGCAGCGCGCCCCAGCCGGACTCGCCGGTGCGCACGCCAAGCTCGACGGTTCGCGAGCGCTCAGGCTGGAGCTCGGGGTTGCCGAACAGACGCATGCCGCCGTGGAAGCCGTCGTTGAAGTAGCGCTCCTCCAGGTCGGGGGCGCGGAACCCGTTCGCGACGCGGCCATACGGCAGCCAGCCCCGAACCGCCCACGCCAGCCCGCCCTCGAAACTCCAGTTCTTATCCGTGACGTGCAGGATGGGCGTGAAGCTCTGCGGCGTGGAGTCGGCGTGCGAGCGCATCCAGTCGTAGCGCGCGCCGAGTTCCGCGCGCAGCGCGCGCCACGTGAACGGCGCGAACACGCGGCCCGCAAGCACATCTCGCCGTGCCGGCGGCACCGATTCCCCGGCACTCGTCGTGGACGACGTCTGCACGCCCGAACTGTTCACGATCGTCACGTCGGTGGTGCGCGGACCCCTCGTGTTCTCGTGGCGGTACTCGCCCGCCAACTTCATGACGCCCAGTCGGGCGGTGGGCTGCACGCCGAACGAACGCGTGTCGATGCGGTCGTCGGCGCGAGTCGTGCGCATGGCCGCGAAGCGCCCGCGCAGGAACTGGCTGTCGGCCGAGGTCTCGATGAACGCGGTGCGGAAGTTCTGCTCGATGGCCAAGAGACCGAGTTCCGGCCGGCCCGCGCGCGCGGGCAGCTTCCACTCGAGCCGGTGAGCGACGCGCTCCTGGAGCGGGTACTCGGCGTGCGAGCCCGCATCGTCGACGAACGCCGGAACGTTCACGTCGCGCGCGGTGTGCTGCGTGCGTTCGAGATCGAGCGTGGAGCCAGCGAGGCTCGCCTGCACTCGCGCATTCAGCTCACCCTCGTGGAAGCTGCTGTTGGGCACGCGACCGTCCGGCGTGACGAGCGCGTCGAGCCGACCGAGCCCGCCCGACAACTCGGCGCCCACGCGCGGTGAGAAGTAGCGGAGCCGCGCCTGGGCCGAGCGCTCGTTCCCGGGATCCGATGTGCGGCCGGTGAGCATGAACGTCGTGCGATGCGGCCCGAGCAGGTCGCGGTGTGTCATGAGCTCTACTACACCGCCCAGCGCGTCCGAACCGTATTGCACGCCGCCGGCGCCGGGCAGGACTTCCACGGACTCCAGCCGATCCACCGAGACCAGTGATGTCTGGGCACCGTGCCCGCGTCCCGACTGCAGGCGCACGCCGTCCACCAGCACGAGCACGCGATTGCCACCCAGGCCTCGCAACGTCACGTTTGACGACCACGGTCCGGTACGCGCCACCTCGAGCCCGGGCGTTCCCTCGAGCGCATCGCCCGCGTTGGACGGCTGGAAGCGCACGAGGTCCGCGCGCTCGAGACGCGCCCGCGTCGCGGTGGCGCGCTCGGCATCGCGCGAGCGCACGGCGTCCACGAGAATCGGTGGCAGGATGGTGACCGTGTCGGCGATGCCGAGGCGCGGCCTCGGCACGACGATCGCTCGCGCGGGCGGGAGCGTGGTGCTGTCCGCAGCGGCGCTCGAGCGAGTGCTGTCGGCGAGCGCGACGACGTGTGCGGCGCTGTCAGCACGCGCCGGATCGGAAGAAGACCCCATGGGTTCCGTGGCGCGCACATCGTGCGCGCGAAGGCTGATCGCAAGAGCGAGGCATGACCACACGGAAACCCAGGGGGTTCTCACGTGCGGACTATCGGCATGCGCGCCACAGGCTTCCATTCGGAGTATCACGGGCGAGTCCTCCGTAGTTCTACGGAGGCGGGGTCGGCTGTGTGCGAGCCGCGCGCCCTTTACTACCTGCCCTGCCCCAGCAGTCCCTCGCGGATCGCGAGCTGCGTGAGCATCGCGATGGAGCGCACGTCCAGCTTGCGCATGAGGCTCGCGCGGTGCGACTCCACCGTGCGCACGCTGATGTCGTGGCGGGCACCGATCTCCTTGGACGTGAGTCCCTCGGCGATCCCCTTCCACACCTCGCGCTCGCGTGGCGTGAGCCTCGTCGCCGGGTCGTCGCTGGTGCGAACGAGCTTCGCCATCATCTCCTGCACCGGCGCTCCGAAGTGTGGGCGACCCGCCATCACGTCAGCGATGGCTTCGGGCAGCTCCTGCACCGCGAGGTCCTTGGACAGATAGCCGTCGGCACCCTCGCGCAGCGCGCGCGCGATGTACTCGGGCTGCACGTGCAGCGTGAGCACCACGATGCGCACGCCTCCCGCCGTGTCGCGCGCGCGCCGCAGCACGTCGAACCCGTCGCCACCCGGCATGTTGAGATCGAGCAGCAGCACGTCGGGTTCGAGCCTTGCGAGCATTTCGAGCGTCTCGTCACCACGGCCCGCTTCGCCCACCACCTCGATGCCCCCCGCCGACTCCAGCACACTGCGCACGCCCGAACGCACGAGCGCGTGATCGTCGGCGAGTAGCACGCGGACGCTGCGGTCGCCGCTCACGCTCCGCTCCCGAGCGGCACCAGCGCCTCCACGCGCAGCCCTCCTGCGCCCGCGGTCTCGAGCTTGAGCGTGCCGCCCGCCGCGCCCACGCGCTCGCGCATGCCGAGCAGACCGAGGTTGGGTTCGAGCCCCCCCAGCATGCCGCGCCCGTCATCCTCCACCACCAGCCGGCCCTCGTCGCGCCGGCGTGCGAGCCGCACCCAGGCGTGTCGCGCGCCCGAATGCCGTGCCACGTTCGTGAGCGCCTCCTGCGCCACGCGATAGAGCGTAAGCGCCACCTCGGGTGGCCAGCCGGTGGACTCGTCGAGTTCGAGCGACACCTCGATGCGCGTGCGGCGCGAGAAGTCCTCGACGTGTGCTCGCAACGCAGGAGCCAGTCCCAGGTCGTCCAGAGCGCGCGGCCGCAAGAGTTCACTCACGTCGCGGATGCGCCCCAGCACCTCGGCCACGTGCGCGCTCACGTCCCTGCGACCCTCGAGGTCCAACTGGATCTTGAGCGCGGTGAGCGTCTGGCCCGCCTCGTCGTGCAGTTCGCGCGCGATGCGCCGGCGCTCTTCTTCCTGTGCGCGCAACAACAGTCCCGAGAGGTGTTCGAGCTCCACCGTGCGCTGCGCGAGCGCGGTGCGCTCGTCGCCCAGCACCAGCGTGAGCGTCCCCACCGCCACCAGCACAAGCAGCGTGACGTCCATGAACACACCCAGCAGCACGCCCGAGCCCTGCGCGCGCAGCAGCGGGTAATCGAGGTGGTGGAGCCCCCACAGCAGGAACGCCCACGCCAGCACGCGTGCGCCCGTTGAACGCGCGATCTGGTTCCGGCGCCAGAACACGAGCCCGGTGCCGAGCGTGACCGCGGAGAGCAGCAGGGCCGAGGACAATCCGGCCGTGGCCATGTCGTGCACCACGAACACGGTGAACGCCGCCCACCCCACCGCGATCGCAGGTACCGCGAGGAAGACCGGCCGCCACCGCGCGCCGAGCGCGAACTGTAGTGCCGCCCACAGAAGCAGCAGCCCGGACCACAGCGTCACCACCTGGTGCGCGAACAGCCAGCCGATCTCGCGCTGCTGCAAGTATGCCGCGATGAGAGCGATTCGCACCGCGTACACCACCCAGGCCGCGGCCCAGGTGGCATGGAACGGTTGGCGACGCTGGCGCCAGAGGCCCAGGTGCACAGCGGCCAGTGCCAGCGTGCAGAGCATCTGGAACAGCAGTGCGACTGCGGGTTCGTAGGTCATGGGTTGTGCTTCGAAGATTGTTGCGGGTGCCCTCTGGGACTGTAAGTCGTTGCCGGAGAGCTGCGGTTCGCCCGGAGATCGGCGCTGGGAGCGGCAGCAACAATTGTCGCAGCACAGGGCTTGACTCGGTCGGCGGTGGGTGGTAGTTAGGTCGCCCTAACAGTCATTTGAATAGCCTCATGCCAACCCCTGCCCTGCACTCTGGAGCCTCGGATGCTCTCCGGCAAGCACACGCTCGATCGCGACCTCACGCCCAGCCAGGAACACTACCTGCGCGCCATCTGGGAGCTGCGCTCGCAGCGCGGCTATGCCCGTCTCGCCGACCTCGCGCGCGCGCTCGACGTCACGCCGGCCACCCTGTCGGTCGGCCTGCGCCCGCTCGAGGCGAGGAGCCTGGTGGCGCACGACGAGCATCGCTTCCTGCTGCTCACGCCCGCGGGTGAGCGCGTCGCACGCGAGGTGCATCACCGCTACGTGGTGTTGCGATCGTTCCTGCACGACGTGCTGCGCGTGCCCGAGGCCACCGCCGAGCGCGAGGCTTGCCTGATCGAGCACGACGTGAGCGCCGCCACCACCGAGCGGATCGTGGATTTCTTGAAGTTGATGCAAGAGGACCGCGAGGTGGGCGAGTTGTTCCG